>NZ_JAKMRM010000001.1:0-224495 GCF_025772105.1 Campylobacter sp. IFREMER_LSEM_CL1846
GAAAATATAGAAGAAAATATAGAAGAAAATATAGAAGAAAATATAGAAGAAAATCCTGCCGAAATGGATTCTTTTGATGAATTGCCTATGGTTGAAGAAATGGGCGAAAAAGAGATGAGTTTTGATGATTTGCCTGAGGATGCTCAATTTATAGGGGAAATAAAAGAAGATGATGGTGTTGTAGAAGAAAATGAACCTTTAGTAGAAGAACTTTTAGAAGATGAGGCTATGGATTTTGAGCCTGAAGAAGAATTAAGCACTCAAGATAAAATAAAAGAAGAATTAGCTGCTATTGATGAACTTGATGAAGAATTAAACGATCTTGACGAGGAAACAATGCAAGATTTTGATACTCAAGAAGCAAGTAATAATGAAAATGTGCAGGTTTTAGATTTAGAGGAAAATATAGAGGAAAATATAGAGGAAAATATAGAGGAAAATATAGAGGAAAATATAGAGGAAAATATAGAGGAAAATATAGAGGAAAATATGAGCGAAATTTTAGACGATACACAAGATGAGTTTGCAAATTTAAATGAAAATGATATTATGTTGGCTTTAGGCGAAGAGCTTGCTCCAGCTATTGTAGAAAAGAGAGAAGAAAATAGATTAAGCACTCAAGAAAAAATAGAAAATTTACAAGAAGATGAAATGGTAAATGAGCTTAGTAAGAGTATAGCTCAAACCATTACTTCAAGTATTACTGATGATACTTTAAAGGCAGCCTTGAAAGGTATGAAGATGAATATAAACATCAATATAAGCTTTGATGAGGATAAACATTGAGCGGTCAAATTTTAATTATTTCAGGGCCAAGTGGAGCAGGTAAGAGTACCTTGCTTCAAAAACTTTTTAAAGAAAAAGATAATATTTATTTTTCTATTTCAAGCACAACAAGAGCTCCTAGGGAAAATGAAAAAAATGGAGTAGATTATTTTTTTATCAGTGAAGAAGAATTTAAACAAGGTATAGAAAAAGGTGATTTTTTAGAATGGGCTTTAGTGCATAAAAATTACTATGGTACATCGTTAATTCCTGTAAAAAAAGCATTGCAAGAGGGTAAAAGTGTCATTTTTGATATAGATGTGCAAGGCTTTTGCATAGCTAAAGAAAAAATGCCCGAATATATTACTTCTGTATTTATCACAACTAAAGATAAAAAAGAACTTGAAAAAAGATTGCTTAAGCGAAATACTGATAAAATAGAAGATATTAGCAAAAGATTAGAAAATGCTAGTGATGAAATGGCTTATTTGGATCGATATGATTTTTTAATCATAAATGATGATCTAGAAAAAAGTTATAGGAAGTTAGAAGCAGTTTTTGAAGCTTCAAAATTAAAAAGTACAAAACATGATTTAAAACAAATTCAAATTCAATGGAATAAAGGAGAATAAAATGCATATGCCAAGTGGAACCCAATGGTTAATTATATTACTTATTGTAGTATTACTTTTTGGTGCTAAAAAAATTCCAGAGCTTGCTAAAGGTTTAGGAAAAGGTATTAAAACTTTTAAAGATGAAATGAATACTGATGATGATAAAAAAATCGTTCAAGAAGATGCACAAAAAATTGAAAAAATCAACGAAAAAGATGTGCTAGTAAAAGAAAATAATGAAGAAACAAAAAAAGCTTAAGGCGATATGTTGAAAACTTTAGTTTATAAAGAAATTAAAGAGAAACTAGGAAGAGATTTTATCTTAGAAAATCCTAAGAATAAAAATCTAGCCCATTTTGCTACACCTTTGGCTTTTTCTTTAGCTAAAGAATTAAGGCAAAACCCTATAATAATTGCTAATGATATTGTTGCTAAGTTAAAAGATTGTGATTGTTTTGAAAGTGTAGAGGCTTTAAATGGTTATGTAAATTTTAAGCTTTCAAAGGCTTTTTTAAATTCTTTGGCTACGCAAGCTTTGAGTGATAGTGAAAATTTTGCAAAAGATGAAAAAAAAGAGCAGAGTTTTTTACTTGAATATGTTAGTGCAAATCCAACAGGACCTTTACACATAGGGCATGCTAGAGGGGCTATTTTTGGTGATACTTTAACTAGGGTTGCTAGACATTTAGGGTATAAATTTGATACAGAATATTATGTTAATGATGCGGGTAATCAAATTTATCTTTTGGGTCTTTCTATATTGCTTGCAGTAAAAGAGCATTGTTTAAAAGAGCAAGTTCGATATCCTGATGAGTATTATAAAGGTGAATATATCGTAGATGTAGCAAAAGAGGCTTTTGCTGAATTTGAAAAAGATTTTTTTATAGAAGGAAATATTCCACAATTAGCGCTTTGGGCTAAGGATAAAATGCTAAAAATTATTAAGCAAAATTTAGCCGTTGCTAAGATATTTATTGATACTTATGTGAGTGAAACAAGCTATTATAGTGAATTAGAAAATACTTTAAAAGCTTTAAAAGAGCATGGTGGTACTTATGAGCAAGATGGTAAAATATGGCTTACATCAAGTGCTAAAGGTGATGAAAAAGATCGTGTGATTATTAAAGATGATGGAAGAGGAACTTATCTAGCTGCTGATATAGTTTATCATAAAGATAAAATGAGTCGTGGTTATGATAAGTGTATCAATATATGGGGGGCTGATCATCACGGCTATATAGCTAGAATGAAAGCTGCTATGGAATTTTTAGGTCATGATAGTCAAAATCTTGAAATTATCTTAGCACAAATGGTTTCACTCTTAAAAAATGGCGAGCCTTATAAGATGAGTAAAAGAGCAGGAAATTTCATTTTAATGGGTGATGTTTTAGAAGAACTTGGTAGTGATGTGCTAAGATATATTTTTATCAGTAAAAAATGTGATACGCATTTGGAATTTGATGTAGATGAGTTTAAAAAAGAAGATAGCTCTAATCCTGTGTATTATATTAATTATGCTCATGCGAGAATTCATCAAGTATTTGCCAAAGCAGGTAAGAGTGTAAATGATGTTATATATGCTAAATTTGAGAGTTTAAACGAAGATGGTATGAATCTTTTGTTTGAAAGCTTAAATTTAAAAGCAGTACTTAATGATGCATTCGAATCAAGAGCCTTGCAAAAAATTCCTGATTATTTAAAAAATTTAGCTTCTTTATTTCATAAATTTTATAATGAAAATAAAGTTGTTGGCTCAAGCAATGAAGATGAGCTTTTAAAACTTTTTGCCATATGTGCCTTGAGTATTAAAACAGCTTTTGCGCTTATGGGAATAGAGGCAAAGAATAAAATGAATCACGATTAATTTTGATCGTGATTTTTGCTTTTTTTAATACTTCTTGTCATCATAAAGCTTTGTTCAAAAAATAAAAGCAAGGTTATGCTTACTCCTACTGCTAGAGCTAATGTTACCGAAAGTGTTGTAAAGAAATAATCAAAAAAATGAATCAAAAAATTAGTTTTTTCGCCAATATCCTCTGAGCGTATAAAAGAAATCAAATACAATATAGCTTTGTATGCGTAAATTCCGGGTATCATAGGGATAAGAGCGGGAAAAGCTATAATTTCAGCAGGTGTTTTAAAAATCTTAGCCAAAAACAAACCAATACAACCTATGCTAAAAGAAGCTATAAAGGTCGCAATAGCTAAAGTTTGAAAGCCAAAATATCCCATTAGAGTGAAACGCATACCATGTGCTATGGCGGCTAATATGGCTGAGAGTATGAGTGTTTTAAAGGGTGGATTGCACACATAAGCAAAACCAAATCCTGTTAAAGCTGCAAAAAACATATCCCAAAGTATAGAAGAATAATCAATCATCTTAAAATTCCAAAGTCACTAATGCTAAGAGTGGTATAAATTCCAATAGCAATACAGCATACCAATATCGCCACACTAATAATACGACTAAAACCCATAAGTATGTGATCTTTTAAAATATCTATAATTGAGTTTATAAAATAAACTCCAGGTATTAAATACAAGATACTAGAACCCAAAGCAATATTTGCTTCTTGTATAAGTTTTAAATTTACTCCAAAAAACACAATAAAAGAAGATAAAAAAGAGCAAAAAATATATTGAATTCTTAAATCAATTTTTATTCTAGTGAGTAAAACTCTCAAACTAAAACCAACCAAAGTAGCTAAAAATACAAATAAACATCCATAAAAATCTCCCCCAAATAGCTTACAAAAGGCCGAATTTGCTGCTGAAACTAAAAATAAATTAGCTAAAAAAGGATTTCTTTTGGTTTGTTTGAGTTTTAAAAGAGAAATTTTGGCTTCTTCTAGGTTATATTTATGATCATGAATTTGCCAACTTAATGCACTAAGTTCTAAAATAAGTTTAAAATTAATATGGTTGTGTTTGTTAGGTATGATGTAGGTTCTTTGTATAGAGTTATCATCTTTATCAAAAATATTTAGCGTAGTATGATGAAAGAAAAAATTCATATTAATTTCATAACCATACGCATTAGCTATCCTTCCAACGCATTTTGCTACTCTTGCTGTGTAAGTTCCTGCACTTAGAAAAACGCTAATATATTCGATTAAAAAATTAGTTAAATTTTGAATTGATGGTTTTTGCATAAATATTCTTTAAAATAGTTTTTAAAGATTTTATCAAAATTAAAATATAAAATCTTATAAATTTAAAATATTTTTGTAAAAATATTAAAAACATATGCACTAGGTAATTTAAGGAAGTTAATAAAATTTAAGTGTGATTTTTCTTTTTTTGTATATAAATATAGATAGTTAAAAGCATACTTATAAAAATAATACAAGCAATAATAACAAAATGTAGATATTCTTTAAGTAAGTCTTCATTTTTACCTAAAATATAACCTAATATAAGTAAAATTAAACACCAAATTCCAGCTCCTAAACTAGTATAAAATATAAATTTTTTCAAATTCATTCTTGCAAGTCCAGCAGGTAAAGAAATGTATTGACGCAATCCAGGGATTAATCTACCACTAAATGTTGATATTTCACCATGTTTATTGAAAAAGGCTTCAAACTGAGCAAATTTTGTTTCATTAACTCCAAAATATTTACATATTTTTAAAACAACATTACGCCCTAAAAAATAACATAAGTAATAATTTAATAAAGCACCCAAAAGAGCTCCAAAAGTCCCACAAAGTAGACATAGCCAAAAGTTAAGTTCGTTTTGATGAGCTAAATATCCAGCAGGTATCATGACTACTTCACTAGGAAAAGGAAAAAAGGAGCTTTCTATAAACATAAGAAAGATAATCCCCCAATAACCCCAATCTTTTGCAAGAGTAAGTAAAAAATCTATAATATCACCAAGCATAAACACCCTTTAATTTTTTAAACTAATGATATAAATTTAGTTTTAATGTTTTAAAAATATAGCATGGCTTTTGCACAAATGACTATTAAAATACATAAAATCAATGCAATCAAGTGAGATTTTAAAGGATCTTTTCTTTTTAAAATTTTTATAAAAAACAAAGAATAACAAGTTAAAACTAACATTGTTATTAGCAGCAAAAGCTTGATAAATAAAAATACTCCAAAATTGCTTGCAAAAAAATCCCAAAAAGAATTAAATTCATAAAAACTTAAAAGATAAAAACCACTCAATAAAAGCAAGATAAAAATACTAGCAAAAATAAAAATACTTGACTTGGTATAGGCTTTTTTAATTTTATCGCAATCTTCTTTGCTTTCGTGTTTATAAGCAAAGCAATAAACACAAACATCAAAAAATACATAGGCTATAAAAAATATAGCACAGATAAGATGAATACAAATAAAAATAAAATGCATAACTAATCTCCTTAAAAAATCATAGCACAATTTTAAGGAGATGTAAAATTAAAGTTTTTCTAAAATTTGGATAGTTTTGATTTTATCTCCTGCTCTAATGCTATCTAGTACTTCTAAACTTTCTTTGTCTTCAGGATTGATTTGTCCAAAGATAGTATGCACTCCATCTAAATGAGGTTGTGGGCTGTGACAAATAAAAAATTGTGAACCACCTGTATCTCTACCGGCATGAGCCATAGATAAGCTACCTCTTAAGTGCTTGTGTTTTTGATCGTCACATTCACATTCTATCTCATAACCAGGGCCACCTGAACCTATACCATAAGGGCAGCCACCTTGTATTACAAAATTTGGAATCACGCGGTGAAAAACAAGCTCATCATAAAAACCTTCATTGGCTAAATTAGCAAAATTACACACAGTTTGTGGTGCTTCATCGGGAAATAATTCTAATTTCATATCGCCTTTTTCGGTGCTAATGATAGCAAAATTGTATTTTTTTGCATCTTTTATGTCGATTTTTTTAAGCATTTTTTTTGCTCCTATTCTATGTTGGTATAAACTGCTTGTACATCATCATCATCTTCTAATTTATCAAGCAATTTTTCAATATCAAGAAGTTGCTCTTCGCTAAAGCTTACGGGGTTATTAGCAAGATATTCAAGTCCTGCTTTTTTAAGCACTAAGTCTTTTTTTTCTATGGCGTTACTAAGTTCACCAAAAGCAGTGTAATCACCTATAATTAGTAATTCTTCTTCATTTTGTTCAAGTTCTTCAAGTCCTGCATCAATGAGTTCAAGTTCAAGTTCTTCTAAATCTCCATCATATTTTTCAAGATGAAAAACAGCTTTATGTGAAAACATAAAAGTTAAAGAGCCATTTTGTAAAATTTCTCCACCATTTTTGCTAAAAATTGCTTTTACATTAGCCACTGTGCGTGTAGGATTGTCACTCATACACTCAACAATGATTAAAGCTCCATGTGCTGCTTTTCCCTCATAGTGGATATTTTTAATATCAGCACTATCTTTTCCACTTGCTCTTTTAATAGCTGCATCGATATTGTCTTTTGGCATATTATTAGCTTTTGCAGTAGCTATGGCACTACGAAGCTTTGGATTCATATCAGGATCAGCTCCGCCTTCTTTTGCTGCTACTTGTATAGCCTTTGCAAGTTTTGGAAAAAGTTTGCTCATTTTATCCCATCTTGCTTCTTTAGAGGCTCTGCGATATTCAAACGCTCTTCCCATAAATTCTCTCTTTCTTATATTGTTTTAAAGTTAAAAGTATAAACTAAGAAGTCTAAATTTGATTTTAAAGGAGCAAAAGAGTGATCAGAAAAGCTAGGAAAGATGATGTTAAAAAATGTATACAATTGCTTGCTTTGGCAATGGATCATTTTATATATAAACTTAGTGGCTATAATGATCATCAAAAAGCCATAGAGGTTTTAGAAAATTTCTTCACTCAAGAAAATAATCGTTTAAGCTATGAAAATATATATGTTTATGAAGAAGATAATGAAATTTTAGGTGTGATTTGTTTTTATGATGGGGCTTTGGCAGATGAGCTAGATAAACCTTTAAATGAGCATTTAGAATTTTTAGGAATTAATGAAAAAGTTTTAAAAGAATGTGATAATGAGTTTTATTTAGATAGTATTTGCGTGGATGAAAAGGCAAGAGGGAAAGGTATTGCTAAGAAATTGATTGAATATGCCTTCAATGAAGCTTTGAAAAATGGCAAAAAGCTTTCATTAATCGTAGAAGATGAAAATATAAATGCAAAAATGCTTTATGAAAAAATGGGTTTTAAATTTATAAAAAATAAAATTTTTCACACTCATAAATATGAATACAGAGAAAAAGGAGAATAAATGATTATAAAAACTAAAAATATTAATTGTCAAAGTTGTGTAAATTTAATCAAAGCTTCATTGGAAGATGAATTTGGTGCTATGCAAATAAGTGTTGAAAATAAAAGCATAGAGATTGATTTAAAAGTAGAGCAAGTTGAAGAGTTTAAAAAACAATTGCAAGATTTAGGTTTTGAGACAGATGAAGCATGAGTTAAAGCTAAAAATAGGCAATATGACCTGTGTTAATTGCTCTAATGCTATAGAAAAAGTTTGTGCAAAAATTGATGGGGTAGAAGATGTAAGTGTTTCTTATGTCAATTCTAGTGGAGTGTTTTTGCTTAAAGATTTATCTTTAGAAGCAAAGATCAAAGAAAAAATTAAGGCTTTGGGTTTTGAAATATTACAAGAAGAGCAAAATTTATACGAATTTAAACTCAAAGAGCTTAAAAATATGAAAACAAAGCTTATTGTGAGTATAATTTTAAGCTCTATTGTGATGTATTTTGAAATGTTTGTTCAAGGAAATGTTTCTGCTTTAATTCAAATGTTTTTATCTATGATAGCGATTTTTTATTGCGGAAAAGGTTTTTTTATCCACGCTCTTAAAGGATTAAGGCATAAAAATTTAGATATGAATACCTTGATATCCTTAGGTGCTTTTACTTCTTTTATATATTCTTTTTTTGTGTATTTTGAGGTATTTAGTAAAGATGGTTATTTGTATTTTAGTGGCGGAGCGATGATTGTAAGCTTTGTTTTATTAGGTAAATACTTAGAAGAAAAGGCTAAATTTAAATCCTTAGAATATCAAAACAAATTAAAAAATATAGATATTAAAAAAGCTAATATAATCTTAGAAGATGCAAGTATAAAAAGCATACCTAGTGCTTTTGTAAAAGAAAATGATGTGATTTTAGTGAAAGAGGGTGAAAGCGTTGTTGCTGATGGGGTAATTATAGCAGGCGAGGCTGAGGTTGATGTGAGTTTTTTAACAGGAGAATTTTTACCACTTTTGAAAAAGCAAAATGATGAAATTCTAGCAGGAAGTGTGTTGATTAATGGAAGCTTAAAGATTAAAGCTAGTAAAAAGGCGATTGAAAGCTCATTAGAACAAATTAAAGATCTTGTTTTTAAAGCAGGCAATATCAAAACACCTTTAGCAAATTTAGCTAATAAAATTTCAGCTTATTTTGTAGCTTGTATTATTGTTTTATCGCTTTTTGTGTTTGTTTTTTGGTATTTTAAAGAAGGAGTCAACGCAGCATTTTTACATGCTTGTGCCACTCTTTTAATCTCTTGTCCTTGCGCTTTGGGCTTAGCAACCCCTATAGCCATAGTTAGTGCTTTAGCAAATGGTGCAAGAAATTTTATCTTAGTAAAAAATCCAGCGGTATTAGAGAATTTAGCTAGTATAAAACTTGCTATTTTTGATAAAACAGGCACTTTAAGTCAAGATGATTTAAGTGTTTATAAGCATGATCTAACTCAAGAAAATTTTCAAAAACTCACGCAAATTGAAAATTTAAGCTCACATCTAATCGCAAAGGCTTTTACTAAAAAATTGAATGTAAATTTAAATTTACAAGGAAAATTAAGTGTTTTAGTGGGTAGTGGTTTGCTTTATGAGGAAAATGATGATAAATATTTAATAGGCAATGAAAAATTAATGCTTGAAAATAGTGTTGATATACAAAAAAGCAAGCAATTTTTGCAAGAATTTGAAGATCAAGCACCTATATGTTTGTATTTTGCAAAAAATAATATTTGTCTTGGTGGGGTTTGTTTAAAAAATGAACTTAAAAACGAAGCTAAAAATTTGATAGCAAATTTAAAACAAAAAGGTATAAAAAGTATTATTTTAAGTGGTGATAATAAAAAAAGTGTTACTAAAATAGCAAATGAACTTAATGTTGATGAATATTATTCTGATTTAAAACCTGAGCAAAAACTTGATTTCATAAAAGAAAAAATCAAAAAAGAAAAAGTTCTTTTTATAGGAGATGGTATCAATGATGCTCCTGCTTTAAATTTAGCTAGCGCAAGCATAAGTTTTTCTAAAGCAAGTGAGCTTGCTAAAAAAAGCGGAGATTTGATTTTGATAAAAGATGATTTATCTTTAATAGCTTATTGTTTTGAGCTTTCTCAAAGAACTAAAAATATCATCAAACTTAATCTTTTTTGGGCTTTTGTTTATAATGCTTTATGTATTCCCATTGCGGCAGGTCTTGTGTCATTTATAAGTCTTAGTCCGCATTTGGCAGCTTTAGCAATGTGTTTTAGTTCGGTAACGGTTGTAGTCAATTCTTTAAGATTGCGTTAGATATTTCAGTTTTATTTAATATTTGTTGTATTATATTAATATAATTTTAACAAAAAGGAGTATTTAATGAATTGCAATTGTAGTTTTTCTATGATGAGTGTAATAAGATATTCTAAAATGATTATCTTGCTTACCGTTGCCTCTTTGGCTGCTATTGTTGTTTTTGGTAATATAACTGATTATAATTCAAATTTTCAGTTTGTAAAACATGTTATGAGTATGGATACTAAGCCTGATTATTTAGGTAATGCTATTGTTTATAGGGCTATTACAAATTCTACGATCCATCATATTGCCTATACCTTTATTATTTGTTTTGAAGCTTTTATTATGCTGACTGCTTTAAAAGGTGCTTTAGATATGTTTAAAGCAAGAAATTTAGATGCAAAAACTTTCCATGAAGCTAAAAAATTTGGAATCATTGCTTTAACTTGTTGTTGTTTGTTATGGTTTTTTGGTTTTCAAGTAGTGGCTGCAGAGTGGTTTGGCATGTGGATGAGTAAAACTTGGAATGGTTTGCCTGATGCTACTAGATTAGTAACCTATATGCTTTTAGCATTAGTTTATATTAGTATTAAAAACGATGATTAAATCACAAACTCTCTGTTGAGGGTTTGTGAAAAATATAAAATGTTTTTATAATGATTGAGCTTGTAAATATTTATTTCTTCTTTTTTTGTAATTATTCCATAATTTAAAAAACAAGAGAATTAAAGCTAGACTCAGTGCTAAAAAATGTGGAATTTGCGGTATTTTTGCAGATAAAAAATAATGCCAAGATGCTAGTAAAAAGCAAAAATAGCCAAGTTTTCTTATCTTGCTTAATTTTTTAAAAAGCTTAAATGAGCTTATAAACATAAGTGTGAGTATGAAAAAGCTTATAAAACCACTAAATTCTAAATTTTTACTAAAAGTATCTTTGAAAAAAAGCATTAAATCTAAATTTTTACTAAAAGCAAAGTAATTAAAAAAGTGAATCAAAGCCCAAAAAAATGCATAAAAACCTAAAAATTTAGGGTAATCTTTTGTGTGTTTATACTTTAAAAGTGAAAAAAATAGGCTTAATCCAAAAAAGATTAAGCCAAATACACCACTATAAAAATATACAGATTTTACAATATCAAATTCTTGCATGATTTGATAAACACTAAAAACAATACTTAAAACAAAAGCTAAAAATCCACTGATATTATAAACTTTTTTGCTCATTAAAAATTAACCTTTAAATCCATATCTTTATACAAATGCGCTACTTCTTTTTCATAGCCATTAAATATCTGTGTAGGCTTAGTGAAAAAATCTCCCAAAGGACGCTCATTTGCTTGAGACCATCTTGGGTGAGAGACATTTGGATTAACATTAGCATAAAATCCATATTCTCTAGGGTTTGCTAGCTCCCATGTGGTTTTGGGTTGTTCTTTGGTAAATTCTATTTTTGCAATAGATTTTATACTTTTAAAGCCATACTTCCATGGAACTACAAGGCGAATCGGTGCTCCATTTTGTCCTAATAAAGGCTTTTTATACATACCCACAGCCATAAGTGTTAGTGGGTGCATAGCCTCATCTAATCTTAAGCCTTCTACATAAGGATAATCAAGAGTTGGAAAAAATGAGGCTTGATCAGCAAATTGATTTTTATCAAAAAGAGTGGTAAATTTTATAAATTTAGCTTCACTTTTAACTTTACATTTTTCTATTAAAGCACGCAATTCAAAACCAACCCAAGGCACCACCATGGACCAAGTTTCAACACAGCGAAATCTATAAATTCTCTCTTCTAATGGAAAAGCCAATAAATCTTGCATAGTTAAAGTCAAAGGTTCTTCAACTTCCCCGCTAACTTCTATTTTCCAACCATTTGTGTTGAAATTTTTTGCAAGCTCAACAGCTCTTTTTTTATCAGTAGAAAATTCATAAAAATTAACATAATTAGTTGCAATTTTTTCTTCACTTAAATTTAATTTTTCATTATTAGGATCAGGAAAGAAATTTAATGCCATTAATTCAGATTGAACTAAAGCTGAACTAACTAAAGCTCCAGCACCTAGTTTTAAAAAATGGCGTCTTTTGTTATATAATTGTTCGTTTGTGATATTCATGAAGCATCCTTTATATATTTTGTGATATTAAAACATATAAAGGAAAATAGAAGGATAATTTTTATTATTTTATAAAAAATATTTTTAAAAAATTACCTCATTATTTTCAGATAGAGCAGGGTTGTTTTTTGGAAATGGAGAAGTATTGGTGTAGTACTCTCTTTGTTTTTCATAAATTCCTTGATAAACCCCTTTTGGGATGATAAATTTTCTAGCGCTATCAGGATAAAGTTCTAAGTATTTTGTTAAAAATTCTTTAAAAACCGGCGCAGCAGTTCTTGCCCCACCTTCTATTTGTTTCATAGGCTTATTATCATCATTTCCATACCAAATGATAGCTTCTATTTCAGGAGTTAAGCCACAAAACCACGCATCAATGCTTTTATTTGAAGTGCCTGTTTTTCCAGCTATTTCAATCCCTTCTACTCTAGCATTACGCCCAGTGCCTTTTTTTACAACATTTTGCATCATATCATTGACTAAAAAGGCTTGTTCAGGTTCGCTGATTTTTCTTTCTCCAGAATTAAATTCTACTACTATTTTACCATTTTTATCGATTACTCTTTTAATGAGTAATAAGTCTTTTTGCACACCATAGTTTCCAAATACCGTGTAAAGTTTAGCATAATCATAAATGGAAATTCCAAAGCTACCCAAAACTATAGATAAATCAACCGGTATGTTTTCAAAGCCCATAAATTGAAGCTTATCGTGGATTACATCAAGTCCTAGGGCAAGAGCTAAATTTATGGTAGCTAGG
This sequence comes from Campylobacter sp. IFREMER_LSEM_CL1846, assembly GCF_025772105.1. Classification (NCBI taxonomy): domain Bacteria; kingdom Pseudomonadati; phylum Campylobacterota; class Epsilonproteobacteria; order Campylobacterales; family Campylobacteraceae; genus Campylobacter; species Campylobacter sp. IFREMER_LSEM_CL1846. Next base: position 12,784 of record NZ_JAKMRM010000001.1, read on the forward strand.
TTTCTTGAGCCAGTTAGCGCTTCTTTTAAACTTATGAGTCCTAGAAATTTTCCACCATAATTTTTAGGTTTCCAATCTTTCTCATCTTTTTTAGTACTTTCAAAAATTCTTGAAATATCAGCAACCTTACTCATAGGAGAATAGCCCATGTCAATGGCAATTTGATATAAGAAAGGCTTAAAAGAACTCCCCGGTTGTCTTAAGCTTTGAGTGGCGCGGTTGAAATTACTTTTTGTGTAATTTACCCCGCCAACTAAGGCTAAAATGTCTCCATTTTGATGATTTGCTACTATCATAGCTCCATTGAGTGTGCTTAAATTTGCATCTTTATCTCTTTTAACTATTTCATCATAGCCAAATTTTAAGGCTTCTCTTGCAATATTTTGCACATCAAGATCAATGGCAAGTTCTATTTTGTAGCCACCACTTTTTAAGTCTTTAATCCCGCTTAGTTGTTTTAAAACTTCTTGAGTTACATAAGGAGCTGCATTTTGTGTTAAGGTATCATCATATACTTTTGGAATTTCTTTTAAGGCATTTTCATACTCTTCTTTAGAAATCCAACCAAGATTATACATCCTTTGTACTACGCTATTTGCTCTAGCTAAAGAAAGATCTAAATGTCTAGTAGGATCATAAGTACTTGGAGCCTTTGGCATACCTACCAAAATGGCAATTTCTTTTAAGCTAAGCTCATCTAAATTTTTTCTAAAATACCCAAGCGCAGCAGTTTTTACTCCATAATATCCATGTCCAAAGAAGATGAAATTTAAATATCTTTCTAAAATTTGCTCTTTAGTTAAAGTACTTTCTATCTTATATGCAAGCAAAGCTTCTTTTAGCTTTCTGCTCAAAGTACGCTCAGGAGTTAATTCTGTATTTTTTATGAATTGTTGAGTAAGAGTGGAAGCTCCTTCCATGGTTTTTCCACCGCTTCTTATGATTTTAATAGCTGCTCTAAAAATTGCATCTATATTAACCCCACCATGTTCAAAAAAGCTAGTATCTTCAATGGCTACCAAAGCTTCTATAAGTCTTGGTGGAAGTTCTTCATAAGGAGCATAAAAGCGGTGTTGCTCAAAAACATTTGCAACTAATTTTCCATTTTTATCAAAAATTTGTGTTGTAAGAGGCGGTTTGTAATCTTTAAAGGTGTATTGATTTAAATCAGAATCAGAAAACAAATATGCAATAAATATAAAAACTCCAACCATACATACTATACAAAAAGAAAGAAATATTTTTAAAATTTTTATCATAAAAATGCTTTCAAAAGTTCTATATTAAGCCCTAGTGCTGTACTTTGATGGCCTATGATTTTTTTAATGTATTTTTTATGAAATCCCTCACACATCACAGCACCGGCTTTACCTTGATAAAGTTTTGAATCAATGTATTCTTGCATATCTTTTAAATCAAATTTATCTAAGATCAAATCACACTTGCTAAGATTAAAAATCTTTTTATCTTCTAAAACTAAAATCATCGCGTTTAAAACGCTAATGCTTTTGCCACTTTGCAAATTGAGCATATTAAAAGCCTCATTGTCGCTTTTAGCTTTAGTTAGAATGATATTTTGAGCACAAACTATGCTATCAGCAAATAAAACATTTTTTAAGTCAGGATATTTTGTAAAAAATTGTCTTTCTTTTTCTAAAACAATTTTTTGCACATAAGAGCTTGGATTATCTTTTTTTATTAAACTCTCATCATAATCGATAATAATTTGCTCAAAAGTGATATTTGCTTCTTTTAATAAAGCAACGCGTGAAGGCGAACTTGAAGCTAAATAAAGCATTAAGCAAGACTTTCTTCTATGATTTTTCTAGCATGATCAAGCGCTTGTTCTATTTTACTTGTATCTTTACCGCCAGCTGTTGCAAAATCATCTCTACCGCCACCGTTTCCACCAAGCATTTGTGCAATTTCTTTTACCAAAACACCAGCTTTTAACGAAGTGTCTTTAACACCTGCTGCTATGATAATCTTACCTTCTTTTTCTTGTAAAAGTAAAATTACAGCTTTGTTAAATTTGTTTTTAAACTCATCTATCATAGTTTTTATATCACCACTATCTATTTTTTGTACACAATATTGAATGCCATTTAGTTCTTTAGAATTTAATTCTGCTTTGCTTGAATTTTTTAATTCATTTTTTAAACTAGCTATTTCATTTTTTAATTTTGCTACATAGCTTAAAATATCATGAGTTTTTAACTCTTCTTTAACTTGGTTTAGCTCTTTTAAATTTTCACTAACATAATCAAGTGCAGCTTTACTTACCACCGCTTCTATCCTTCTAACCCCAGCACTAACACCACTTTCTTTGATGATGTAAAAACTTCCTATTTCAGAGCTATTTTTCACATGAGTACCACCGCAAAGCTCTTTGCTAGCTCCTAGGGTTAAAACTCTTACTTTTTCTTGATATTTTTCACTAAATAAAGCTATTGCACCACTTTTTTTAGCTTCATCTAAAGCTAAAATTTCAATTTTAGCTTCATTTGCTTGCATGATGTAAGTATTTACCAAAGCTTCTATTTGCTTTAATTCTTCTTTATTTAGAGCCTTTGGATGAGTAAAATCAAATCTTAATTTATTATGTTCTACCAAAGAACCTGCTTGGCTAATGTGTGAGCCAAGAATTTCTCTTAAAGCATGGTGTAATAAATGTGTCGCACTATGATGTCTTGCGATTTGTTCTCTTTTTTTAGTATCTATGCAAGCTAACACTTCATCGTTTGTTTTAAGATCTTGTTTTAATTTCACTTGACTAAGATTAATATCAAAGAATTTTTGTGTATCTAAAACCTCATTTTCATTGATAAAGCCTATATCAGCACTTTGCCCTCCACTTGTTGCATAAAATGGAGTTTTTTCAAGCATTAACCACGCTATATCTCCTGCCTTAGCTTCGGTTGTGATTTTAAAATTTTCATCCAAAATAGCCATGATTTTAGTTTTTTCTTCATAATTTTCATAGCCACTAAAAGCATTTTTGCCAAATTTTTCTAATAAAACTTTAAAGTCCCCGCTAACTGCTTTATCCCCACTTCCTTTCCAAGAAGCCTTAGCTCTATCTTTTTGTTCTTGCATAAGCTCATTAAATTTAGCCTCATCTATACTAAGATTTTTTTCTCTTAGCATATCTTGGGTTAAATCAAGCGGAAAACCATAAGTATCATAAAGTTTAAAAGCTACTTCACCACTAAAAATATCTTTAGTTTTTTTAAGTTCTTCGTTAAAAATTTCTATACCATTTTCAATAGTGCTTAAAAATCTTTCTTCTTCTAGTTTGATTTGTTCTTTAATAAATTCTTTTTTTTCATTTAAGTAAGTATAATGCCTACCCATTAACTCACAAACTACATCTACAAGCTCATACATAAAAGCTCTTTTAAGACCTAACAAATATCCATGTCTTAAGGCACGACGCATAATTCTTCTTAAAACATAGCCCCTGCCTTCTTTATCAAACCCAACTCCTTGAGCAAGTAAAAATACACTTGATCTTATATGATCAGCAATTACTCTATAACTAGCTCCGCTTTCATAAGTATAAGTTTTATCGCAAAGTTTTGCAATACTCTCAATAATAGGCATAAACAAAGAACTATCAAAATTACTAAATTTTCCTTCTTTTATAGCACTAACTCTTTCAAGCCCCATGCCTGTATCAATACTTGGTTTTGGTAATGGAGTAAGCGTGCCATCAGCACTTCTTTCATACTGCATAAAAACTAGGTTCCAAATTTCTAAGAACCTATCTCCATCTCCACCCATATAATCTTCACTAGAATTAAAATGCTCAGCGCCTTGATCATAAAAAATTTCACTACAAGGCCCGCATGGTCCAGTATCGCCCATTTGCCAGAAATTATCTTTATCGCCAAATTTATAAATTCTTTCTTTTTCTATATGTTTTTGCCAAAGCTCATATGCTTCATCATCACTTTCATGAACGGTTACATATAATCTTTCTTTAGGTAATTTTAAAACTTCAGTTACGAATTCCCAAGCATAAGCAATGGCTTGTTCTTTAAAATAATCTCCAAAACTAAAATTCCCAAGCATTTCAAAGAAAGTATGATGTCTTGCCGTATAGCCTACATTGTCTAAGTCATTATGTTTTCCACCGGCTCTTATACAAGTTTGACAGCTTGTTTTACGCGGAGGATTAGGGCGTGGTACTTCTCCGGTAAATATGCTTTTAAAAGGTACCATACCTGCATTAGTAAAAAGTAAAGTTGCATCATCAGGTACCAAAGGGCTTGAAGGAGTGATTTCATGTCCTTTTGATTTAAAAAATTCTAAATATTCTTTTCTTATATCCATAGATTTTCCTAGCTAGTTTTTTGCTTAAAATAATACCAAAAATACTTTAAATTAAGTAAAACTATCTTATAATCATGATTTTAAATTTATAAGGTTAATATAATGAAAATTCCTTTTATAGACTTAAATGCTCAATATAATGCTTATAAAAATGAAATCGATGAGGCTATTGGTGAAGTTTTACAAAGCACCTCTTTTATAGGTGGTGCAAAATTAGAAGAATTTGAAAATAATTTGGCTAAATATGTAGGTGTCAAACATGCAATAGGCTGTTCAAGTGGCACAAGTGCATTATTTTTAGCCTTGATGGCTTTGGGTGTGGGTAAAAATGATGAGGTAATAGTGCCAAGTTTTACCTTTATAGCTACGGCTGAAATGGTTGCTCTAATCGGCGCTAAGCCCGTTTTTGTAGATATTGATTTTAAAGATTATAATCTTAGTTTAGAAAAAGTTCAAAGTGCTATCACGCCTAAAACTAAAGCTGTAATTGCTGTGAGTATTTTTGGGCTTATGCCTGATATGTTTGCTTTAAAAGAACTTTGTAAAAGTCAAAACATCGCTTTGATAGAAGATAGCGCACAAAGTTTTGGAGCTAGTCAAAAGGGTGTAAAATCATGTGTTATAGCTGATATATCTTGCACAAGCTTTTTTCCGTCTAAGCCTTTAGGTGCTTATGGAGATGGCGGGGCGATTTTTACCCAAGATGATGAATTAGCGCAAAAAATAAAAATTTATTTAAATCATGGACAAGTGCAAAGATATAAGCATAAATACATCGGTATTAATGGAAGGCTTGATACCATCCAAGCGGCTGTTTTAAATGTGAAATTAAAATACTTAGATGAAGAGATTAAAAAAAGAGAAGTAATAGCAAAAGTTTATGATGAAAATTTAAAAAATTGTATTTTACCGCCAAGAAAAGATGATTTTGTGAGTGCTTGGGCTCAATATAGCGTGCGTGTAAAGAATAGAGAAAAATTCATGCAAAAATTACAAGAGCAAGGTATACCTACTGCGGTGCATTATCCTTTGGGGCTTCATTTGCAAGAAGCTTTCGATTATCTTGCTCATAAAAAAGGTGATTTGCCAAATACAGAGCTATTAAGTGATGAAATTTTATCCTTACCTATGAGTGCGTTTTTAAAAGAAGAACACCAAATTAGAGTGATTGAGGCTTTTAAATGAAAATAGGGCTTATAGGCCTTGGTAAAATGGGTAAAAATCATTTAAGAGAACTCGAGCGTAATTTAAAAGTAAAAGAAATTCATCTTTATGATCCTTTCTGTAAAGATAAATTTAAACACTTTTTTCATAAAAATTTTGATGATTTTTTAGCACAAAATCTTGATGGTGTTATCATTGCTACGCCTACTCATACGCATTTAGATATAGCTTTAAAGGTTTTTCCTAAAATAAAAAATATTTTGATAGAAAAACCTTTGGCATTAAATGTAGATGAAATTTTAATTTTAGAGCAAAAAGCTAGAGAAAATAAAGTCAGAGTAGGGGTGGGCTTTTGTGAGAGATTTAATCCGGCTATTTTAACTTTAAAAGAAAAACTTTTAGAAGATGATATTATAAGTATTAACATACAAAGAATTTCTCCTTATCCACAAAGAATAAATGATGTGGGTGTTTTAAGTGATCTTAGTGTGCATGATATTGACTTAGTTAGATTTTTAAGTCAAGAACAAATTTTAAAAGCAAATATTTATAAAAGCTTTCATCATGATAAATTTGAAGATGAGGTAATGATAGGTTTAAAATTGGAAAATATTTTAGCAAATATCCATGATAGTTGGAATGGACAATGCATTATAAGAAAGATCACACTTTTAGGTAAAAAACATACTTATGAACTTGATCTTAAAAATTTTGAACTTTTTATTAATATGCAAAAAATTCCAAATTTATATAAAAATTCTCCTTTATATGCTGAGCATGAGGCTTTTTTTGAGTTTTTACAAAATGGGGTTTGTGAAAATTTGGCTAGCATTGAAGATGCTTTGAGAGTACAAGAAATTTTAGAAAGTGTTTGATAGTGAAATATGTCTTTTTTTTAAATATGGGTGGAGTGAATAAACTTGACGAATGTGAAGTTTTTTTAAAAAATATGTTTAATGATCCTTATATTTTAGGGATAAAAAATGTTTTTTTAAGAAAATTTGTAGCTTTTATGATAAGAAAATCAAGATTAAAAGCTATGAAACAAAACTATGAAAAAATGGGTGGGAAATCCCCGCTTACTCAAATCACACAAAGTTTATGTGATAAATTAAATTCTAAAACTAGAGAATATAAATTTGATTTTATTAGTCTTTATGTACCACCTTTTGCAAATGAGGTTTTTTCAAAATATGATTTTAAGCAAAATGACGAAATTATTTTATTTCCTCTGTATCCTCATCATTCTAAAACCACTGTAACTAGTTCTTTAGAAGTAGTGGAAAATGAGCTAAGAAATATCCAAAACCAAGTTAATGTAAAAATCATTGATGTTTTTTATAAAGATGAACTTTATAATGAAATGATTATAAAGCATATTTTAGAAAAAAAAAGAGAATACGATTATAAAACTTTGATTTTTTCTGCGCATTCTTTACCGCTTTCAGTAATTAAAAAAGGTGATTTGTATGAAAAACATGTGCAAGAGCATGTGGATATTTTAAAAGGAAAACTTAAAAATAAATTTGACCAAATCATTTTATCATATCAATCAAAACTAGGTCCAGTTAAATGGCTTGAGCCTAACACAAGTGATATTTTAGAAAGTTTAGATCAAAAAGCTTTGATTTATCCTATATCTTTTTGTATAGATTGCTCTGAAACGATTTTTGAGCTTGGAGTTGAATATAGGCACTTAGCAAAAAGCGATTATGAGCTTATTAAATGTCCTAATGATAGTGATGAGTTTATAGAGTTTATTTTAAATCAAGTAAAAATATAGTTTTTATATTAATGTTTTATAGCGGTATTAAAAAACATATATTTTTTTCTCGGGATATTTTCTAAATTCCAGTTTGATAGTTTTTGATTGAAATTTATACATCCACTAAACATACTTTGTGTGCTTATAACACTATCAATATTCCAATTGTTTAAATCTTGATTAAATTTTGGAGTTTTTGAAAAAGGAATTTTGAAAATAGATTCACAAAAAAATGCATATTCCATCCATAATACATTTGAAACATTCCATTTATCCAAAGCTTGATTAAAACTAAAGCAATTTGAAAACATATAACTAATATTTATAACTTTAGTTACGTCCCAATTATTTAGATTTTGATTGAAATTTTCACAACCAGCAAAAGCCGCGTGCATGCTAATGATTTTGCTAGTATTCCATTTATCTAGTGGCTGGTTAAATGTTTTGCAATTGTAAAACATCCCAGCAATGGACTTTAAACTTTTTGTGTCCCAATTATTTAGATTTTGATTGAATTTTTTACATCCATAAAACATTTCATTCATGCTTGTTACATTTGATACATCCCATTCTTCTATACCACTAAAATCTTTTCTTTTGCTATTTTTAAATAAACAATCCATTTCTTGTATATTGCTTACATTGATATCTTTAAGGCTTGTATTTAAATCATTAACTAAGGCTTTTAGTTCGCTTTTGGTTTTTGGATTATACATATGAGCATATTCTTTTTTACCAAAAAGAAAAGATTGTGTTGTATTGTTTTTGTGGTCTTTGAATAATTTCTCATATTGTTTAAAATTTGCCAAAGAAAATATGGATTTGCAACAGCCACTAAACATATTATCTTTGATAGTTATATTTTTTATGTCCCAATTATCAAGTGAATGCATGAAATTTTTACAATTTTCAAACATAGATTTTGAATTTGTAATTTTAAGTGTATTCCATTTATCTAGAGATTGATTAAAACTTATGCAATTATAAAACATTTTAGAAGTTATTCTTAGATTAGATGTATTCCAAGAATTAATATTTTGATTAAATTTTTTACACCCTTGAAACATTTTATGTGTATTAACAAGATTAGATGTATTCCATTTATCTAGAGCTTGATTAAAATTTTCACACCCTTGAAACATTTTAGCCATGTTTTTTACTTTGCTTACATCCCAGTTGTTGATATAGGAATTAAAATTTTTACATCCTAAAAACATCCCTTCCATGTTGTCAACATTACTTGTATCCCAAGTTTCTATACCTATAAATTTTTCTTCACTAATACTACTAAATAAATAGCTCATATCTTGAATTAAACTTGTATCTATATTTTTAAGCGGAATATCTGATAGTATCAAATATTTAAGAGTTTCTTTTGTTTTTGGTTTGTGGATTATCTTTTTTGATTGCAGTTTGAGTAAATACAATATAACTAAAAACACAAGTAAAGTTATAAATAATAAAACCCAATGTTTTAAATAAGCGAAACAAAAAATCAATATAAAAAAGATTATTATTGTAATTTTATTTTTTAATGTCATTGTTTTTGCTTTCTATGGGTTTTAAATAACTTTCTTTAATCAAAAGATTTACTGTATCTTTAAACATAGGTAAAGCACTTTGTGCGGCATAATAACTATAAGCTTTGGTAGGATGTCTTACTAAAACTCCAATGGTGTAGGTATTTTTCTCATCATTTGCAAAGCCAAAAAACGAGGCATTATAGCGATTTGAAGTATAGCCTTTTCTTTCAGCAATCCTAGCTGTACCCGTTTTTCCACCTATAATGATACCTTGAGTTCGTGCTTTTTTACCGGTTCCTTTTTCTATAACATTAATTAAAATTTGCTGCATTTCTTTGGCAGCTTTGCTTGAAAGAATTTTTTCTTTCTTAACTTCATCATCAAGTTTTATTAAGCGCCCATCTTGATAAATTTTATTTGCAATTTGTGGGGTGATGTAAATTCCATCATTGTTAAATACATTATAAGCAGCTAAAAGTTGTATAAAAGTTGTTTTCAAGCCATAACCATAACTTAATACAGATTTTTCAACTTCTCTTAATCTTTTTGGATTTGGTATTTCTCCTTTTTGCTCATAAGGAAGATCAATACCGCTTTTTTCTCCAAAACGAAAAATTCTAAGTCCTGAGATGATTTCAAGATTACTTAATCTTTGGGCAATTTTAATCATACCGACATTTGAAGAGTAAGTAATAACTTCTTCCATGCTCATTTTATTTTTTTTGTGATCATCGCGTATGGTAAAACGACCAAGTTTGTATTGTCCACCTTGAGTATCAATGATTTCATCAACTTTGATTTTATCAAGCATTAATGCAGTGGTAAATATAAAAGGTTTTATAACAGATCCTGCTTCATAGCCATATTCTATGGCACTTGCATTGAGTACAGATAGATCTTTTCCGCGATTTTGCGGATCATATCTTCTTGAGCTAGCAAGTGCTAGAATTTTTCCGCTTTTGCTTTCCATGATGGCAACTATAATTTCATTGGCTTTTAGATCTTCATTTCTTTTATCGATAGCTTTTTCTAAACCTTTTTGAAGTTTTAAGGAAATATTTAAGTATAAATTACAACCATCTATTTTGCGTTGTTCATAAGAATGCAAATTTAAGATAATATTACCACCTATATCTCTTAAACCTTGAATTTTAGCATTTTGCAAAGGATTTAAACATTCATTATAGTATTTTTCCAAACCTTTTATGCCGACATTTTTAAAAATTTCACTTTGCTCATCCATATAGGTTCTTGTGTAGCCTATGATTGGAGTAAGTGAATCTTTTGGCATATATACACGATCTTCTTTGTGTTCTATAATATCAAGCCCTCTTGTCTCCACTCTGCCATTATTATTTGTGAAGGATTTAAAAAAACCTTGAGTATAAAGTTTTTTAGCTAGTTCTTTTAAATAACTTGCGTCTTTTGAGTTAATATCTTGGAGTAAAATAAAATTATAACTCCTTTTTTTCTTTGCAAGCATTCTTTTTTTTATATCTTGCATTTGTTCATCACTTGCGCCACTATAAATTTGAAAAAGAGTTAAAAACAAATCCTTTTTATCGGGATTTAAGCTCCTTAGATCAATTTCAGCTCTATAAATTTGCCTACTAGAAGTTACGGTAAAATTATCGCTTGTGATGATATTACCTCTAAGAGCGGAAAAATATTGTTCTTTTTGAGTATTTGGTATATGGCGTTTTGAGGTTAGAAAAAAAGTAGAAAGTAAAAATAAGGCCATAAAAAACAGAGCCATACAAAAAGCAAAAGCTACTTTTGAAACCCTATTTCTAATGGTGTTTGAAAGCATATATTAAATTTGAGTTCTTGAAATTTCTTTATATGCGTTTATAGCCTTATTTCTAACTTCAAGCATAAATTTCATACTTGATTCAGCTTTGCTAATCGCAATTGCAGCTTGATGTAAGTCTTTGACTTCGCCTGTTGCAATGTCTACCATAGCAGCTTCGGCGGTTTCTTGAGTTTTATTAAGATCGTTGATGGAATTTTTTAATAAACTCGAAAACTCATCTCCTATGTTGCTTGTGTTGTTATTATTGTTTTTGTTATTAACATTGTTAAATTGATTTATACCATTAATAGTGTTCATTTATTAACCTCTTAGTAAATCTATCGCACTTTGTGCTATAGTTTTGGTGTTAGTAAAGGCACTTACATTAGCTTGATAAGCTCTTGTTGCTTCTATTAAATCGGCCATTTCAATAACAGGATTTATATTTGGATAAGCAACATAACCTTGTTCATTCGCATCTGGATGAGATGGGTCAAATTTCATACGAAAATCTTTATCATCTCTTACAACTTTATCAACTACTACGCTCATTATAGCAGGTTTTGCATCTTTTTGTGAAGCAGGATCGTTTAAAGGATTTTCATATTCTAAAAAATTATTATCTTTAGCTATTTGCTTGTTTAGCAATTCATTAAAATCAGTTGCTTTGAAAATCACTTCTCTTCTTCTATATGGACCACCTTCTGCTGTTCTAGTAGTATTAGCATTAGCTATATTTGAGCTAATTACATTCATTCTAAAGCGTTGAGCACTAAGTCCATATCCACTAATATCAAAATCACTTAAATAAGCCATTATTTTTCTCCTAGCCTAATTTAGAGCTTGTTTCTATGATGGTTGAAAAAATATTACTTTGTCTTCTTAAAACACCATCTAAAGCAGAAATCATCATAGTATTTTTGCTCATTTCAGTAGTTTCTACATCAAGATCTACTGTATTTGCGTCATTTCTTGCCAAATGTCCATCTCTTAAATAAATAGTTGATTTATTAGGATCTGGAAATTTCCAAGGTTTTTGATGATTTGTATTTGTGCTTGCTAATTCAAGCTCTTTAGTATCTTTTTTTTTGAAAATTTCATTTGCTCTATCAACTAAAGCAGTTTCAAATTCTATATCTCTTGCTTTATAAAAAGGAGTATCAACATTTGCAAGGTTAGAATTAATCATTTGACTTCTTAGATTTCTTCCTGCTAAAGCATTAACAATAAGTTCTTTTGACTTAAAAGGGCTTATCATAATTTTTCCTTTAAAATAAAGCTTTTATAGACTAAAAGCAAAAATCATTCCAAAATATTTATGCAATTTTATTTATGTATAAGTATATCTTTTTATAGTAAATTTTTGAAATTTTTAAAGCCACTTTCAAGTGAAACTTTTTTTTCTAGTGTTTTCAAAAAATCTTTTTTTGTCATTTCTTTAGCACCCATAAATTTTAAATGCTCATTAGGCACTTGACAATCTATTAAAAAATCATATGGTTTTAAAAGCTCACAAAGTCTTATTAGGGCTACTTTTGAGGCATCTTTTTTAAGACTTATCATACTTTCACCAAAAAATATTTTACCTATTATAAGTCCGTATAAACCGCCGATTAAAACATCATTTTCATAAACTTCAACACTATGAGCTAAATTTTGCTCAAAAAGCTTTGTATAAACCTGTATAAATTCTTGACTTATCCAAGTTTTTTTTCTTTTTGCGCAATGACTTATAAGCGAGTTAAAATCAAAATTAAGTCTTATTTCATAAGTTTTTAAAGATTTTTTTATGCTTTTTTGTATGCGCACTTCATCAGGTAAAAGCACCATTCTAGGAGAAGGACACCACCAAGTAACAGGATTGCTAGTCCATGGAAAAAGCCCTAAGCTATAAGCATGAGGTATAAAATCTACTTCTAGTTTTTCACTAATAAAAACAGGCGCATCATCAGGGCTTTTTAAAAGTTTAGAATACAAATTCAATTTTTTCATTTTTGGAAAGTTTGAGTTTTAATTTACCGCCATTTTTTAATTTTCCAAATAAAATTTCATCACTTAATCTCTCGCCTAATTCTTCGGCAATAATGCGTTTTAATAATCTTACTCCAAATTCTTTATTATTAGTTTTTTTAGCAAGAAATTCTTTTACTTTTTTATCAGCTTCCATGGTGATGTTGTTTAAATTTTTTGCCATTAAATCTAGTTCTTTTTGAACGATTTGTTCTAAAATTTCTTGACTTAAGTCATTAAAATGAATGATTTTATCTATACGGTTGATAAATTCAGGTGCGAAGAAATCTTTTATGGCTTTATTACTTTTTTCTTTATCACTGCTTAAAAAACCAAGCTCATTACTTTCTTTGAGACCTAAATTTGAAGTCATAATGATAATAGTATTTTTAAAATCAGCTTTTAACCCACTATTATCTGTTAAACTTGCATTATCAAAAATTTGTAAAAAGGTATTAGTTAAATCAGGATGAGCTTTTTCTATCTCATCAAATAAGACCACGCTAAAAGGATTTTTTCTAATACTATTACTAAGCAAGCCACCATCTTCATAACCCACATAACCTGCTGAAGTTCCTATGAGTTTGCTCACATCATGTTTTTGTGAGTATTCACTCATGTCAAATCTTTCAAGATTAAGGTTTAAAATTTGTGCCAAATTTTTTGCAAGTTCGGTTTTACCAACTCCACTTGATCCGGTAAATAAAAACACGCCTTTTGGGGTATTTTTGCCTTTTAACCCCGCATAGCTTTGTTTTAAAATAGAACACAAAGCTTTAATGGCTTCATCTTGTCCAAAAATATTTTGTTTTAAGTTTTGCTCTAAATTTTTTAAGATTTTACCTTGATCACTTTCATAAATTTTATGAGAATGTGTCATTCTTGCTAAAGTATTTTCTAAATCTTTTATTTTTACTATTTTTTTACTTTTTTTATCTTCTAAAGCAAAGCTTGCGCCAAGTTCATCGATTAAATCAATTGCACTATCGGGTAAAAATTTATCATGTAAAAATTGTTTTGCTAGTTTTATACTTGTTTGTAAAATTTCATCACTGATTTTGATTTTGTGAAAATTTTCATATTTGCTTTTTAAGCCTTGCAAGATCAAAAAACACTCTTCTTCACTTGGCTCATCTATATCAATTTTTGCAAATCTTCTACTTAGAGCTTTGTTTTTATCAAAGGTATTTTTGTATTCTATGAAAGTAGTTGCACCTATGCATTTGATGTTGCCATTACTTAATGCAGGTTTTAATAAATTTGACATATCTGCATGACTTTCATTGCTTGCACCGGTTCCTACTATGGTGTGAATTTCATCTATAAATAAAATAGCATTAGGGATATTTTCTAATTCTTTAATGATATCTTTTAACCTTTTTTCAAAATCACCCCTATATTTTGTCCCCGAAAGCAAGCTTGTCATATCAAGGCTATAAATTTTTGAGTTTTTTAAATGTTTTGGCACTTTTTCTTCAGCTATAGCTAGCGCTAACCCATCTATAATGGCACTTTTACCAACACCTGGTTCACCAACTAAAATAGGATTATTTTTCTTACGACGGCTTAGAATTTGCATCATTCTTTCAAGTTCAAATTTCCTACCTATAACAGGATCTATTTTGCCTTTTTTTGCAAGCTCAACTAGCTCTATGGTATGGGTTTTTAAATTTTCAAATTCAGCATTTTGTAACAATTCTTTTATTTTTTCTTCTTCTATTAGGTGTTTTTTTAAGATATTATAAGAATAAGCTTTTTCTTCTTTGCAAAGTGCAATGATAAAATCAATCACACTTGTTTGATTTTTTGCATTTAGCTTGTGTAATATATTTTCCAAGATCACAGAAAAAATAGGTTCTATTTCTTTTTTTAAAATTTCATTATTTTTAGCTAGATAATTTTTTAATTCATTTTCAAAGCCTTGTAAATCACCATCTCCGATTTCTTCAAGTAGATTTTTAAAATCATTGCTAAGCTTAACTAAAGCAAAAAGTAAATGCTCACAAGTGATAAATTCATGATGATTGATAAAGCTTAAATGTCTTGCATTTGGTATAAATGAGTCAATCAATTCTTTATATTTCATTGTTCTTCTATCCTTGTTTGGAGTGGAAAATCATTATTTTTCGCTGCCATGTCAACTTGCTGTTTTTTGCTAAGTGCAATTTCTTCTGTGTATATGCCACAAACTCCGCTTCCTTGATGATGGATTTCAAGCATAATTGCACTTGCTTTTTCAAAATCATGATGAAAAATATTCATTAAAATTTCAATTACAAAATCCATGGTGGTAATATCATCATTTAAAAGCAAAACCTTAAACATTTTAGGTTCTGCTAGTTTTTGTTGTTCTAAAATTTCATTTTTTAGACTCATTTAATATCCTAGTAATATCTTCTTGCATAATCTCAGTAGAAACTTTTCCAAGATAATATTTCACATAACTTTTTGAGTCTTTATTCCAAAAATCTGTTAGATCTTGATAATTTCCATCTTTTAAAACTACTTTAAAAGGAAGTTGTTCCATGCTTTGATAGTTGATATCTTTTAATGCTTGTGCAACAATTCTATCATTTTCTTTAGAATTGCTTAAGAAATAATACGCCCCATATTTAATGGCAAAATCTTTTACAGCTTGATCGCTAACATTTTCAAAATGACTTAGTCCTATGATGATAAAACTGTCAGCATTTTTTTGCCACAAACTTGTTAGATGAGTGGCTTCTTCTTGACAAGGTGTGCAAAAGGTTCCAAAAAAATCAAACATCAAAATTTTACTCTCTTCACCTTTTACTACAAAACCATTTTGTGTTCTTACTAGGGTTTTCTCACCACCATTGACACTTTTTAAAAGAATTTCATCACCCATTTTATACTCAGCAAATGCAAATTCATTTTCGATTTTTTCTTCACTTGAGCAAGCACTTATTAAAAATGCAAAAGCAAATGTAAAAAACAAATAAGTAAATTTTTTCATCAAAATCCTTTTTTAATAATGATTTTTCATAGCAGCTCTTGCTTCAAGATCTGCTTGTTTTTTCTTTAAGCTTTCTCTTTTATCGTGTAAGTTTTTTCCTTTGGCTAAGGCTATTAAGACTTTTGCTTTATTTTTTTCATTAAAATAAAGTTCTAATGGCACTATAGTAAAGCCTTGGGTGCTAATTTTACCAAAAAGCCTATCGATTTGCTTTTTATGCATTAAAAGTTTTCGCGCACCTTTTTCATCATGCTTATAAAAAGAATGTGTAGTGCTAAGATGAGAAATATGAGCATTAAGTAAGAAAATTTCACCTTTGATAATACGCACAAAAGAATCTTTCAAATTTGCTCTACTAGCTCTTAATGCCACTACTTCAGAACCTTTTAAAACAATACCTGCTTCAAATTTTTCCAAAATTTCATAATCAAAAAAAGCTTTTTTGTTTTTTACTATAGTTTTTTTCATCATTTAGCCTTAAAAACTCCACTTCCACTTCCACTTAAAAAATAAGCCTCATTAAGAAAAGTTTGCATTTTAGGATAAATTTTTACACAAGGAGCAAATAAGTCGTTTAAATCAGTATTTTTATACTCTAAAATTTCACTTGTTTTAAGTGTTTTGAGTGTTTTGGCTAAATTTAAATTCGCTGTTAAATCATATGAACTTTCATCAAATGCTTTATATACTTTTGCACTTGAGCATTCAATAACTGGAAAAGTAAAATCAAGTTGGGCAAAATCATCTTCAAAATATTCTACAATCTCGCCACACCCGCTAACATTTGCACTATTATATCCGCTTAAAAAAAAGATTAAATCAGAGCCAAGTTTTTGGCAGATTTGTTTAAGTTGTTGTTGATTGAGTTTTAAATTTAAAGTTTCGTTGATCATTAATAAAAATACAACCGCATCAGTACTGCTTCCACCAAGGCCTCCGCCTATGGGAATGTTTTTGATAAGCTTTAAACTTTTGTCTTTAAAAAATTCATTTAATTCATTAGAAAAACCTAAATTTTCTAATTCTTTATAAGCTTTGTGTATGATAGTATCTTGAGTAAAATTTCCAGTGATTTCAAATCCTTCTTTGGTTTTTTCATCACTAAAGCTTAACTCATCAAAAATATTTTTTAATAAAACAAAGCGTGATTGTAATAAATGATAAGATCTTAAATCAATTCCTATGATTTTTAAAAAAATATTAGCTTTTGCGTAAGCTTTCATTTTTTAAGCTTTTTACTCAGATCGTCAAGTTTTATCGTTTCATCACTAATTGCATGTAAATTTTCACTTTTTACTTGCTCGATAAGCTCTTTGCGTAGTATCATTAAAGACTTTGGAGCTTCGATGCCTATTTTAGCATAGCCTTTGCCTGTTTGAACTACTTTGATTTCTATATCATCTCCGATTTTTATACTTTCATTTTCTTTTCTTGATAAAATTAACATTTTAATACCTTATTTAAATAATATTGCACTTGATTATCTTGGATAGAAATGATAGAAAAAAAATCTTTTTCTTCTAAAATATAGCTACCTTCTTCTTGAATTTCCAAATCGTCCAAAAATATTTTTTGTCCATTGTGTAATTTTTGGGGATATTTTATCGTATTTTTTCTAAGATTTAAATAAGCTAAAGGATTTAACTCTTTTTCATTCTCATAAAAAAACCTTCCTTCGCTTAAACGCTCTAATGAGCTTAGTGTGGCTTTAATACCAAGTTTTCTAGCAAATAATTCACAATAAGAGCGTATATAAGAACCCTCGCTAACTGCTATTTCTATGGTTAAAAAGGGGTGGCTATAGTGTAAAATTTTAGTATAAAAAATATCCATAACACAAGGCTTTAAATTGACTTCAAAACCTCTTTTTGCAAGCTCATAAGAGCGCACCCCATCTATTTTTTTTGCACAAAATGCGGGTGGGGTGTAGGTGATTTTACCTAAAAGTTCATTTTTAATTTGTTCTAAAACTTTCTCTTCAAAAGCATTTATAAGATTGATTTCTTTGATATTTTGATTATCAAGGCTTAGTGAATGCGCGCCTAGCCAAAGTGTTGCTTTATAAACTTTTGGATTTTTATCAAAAAAACGAAAAAGTTTTGTGTATTGATCAAAGGCTATAAGTAAAACACCTTTTGCAAAAGGATCAAGTGTTCCTGAAAAACCTGCTTTTTTATTTTTATATTTTTTCTTGAGTTTGCCTAAAAAAGCATTAGAACTCATACCACTTGGTTTGTAAGCTACAAAAAGTTTATTCATATCACTTTTTCCACAAAACTTGACATTATCATTCTTTCTATGCCTCCAAAATTAATCGTGAGTTTTTCTTCAGCACCTATTTTACTTACCCCAGTGACTCTGCCTATGCCAAAAATTTTATGTTTGATTAAATCGCCTTTTTTGTAGCAATTTTTTTGATGATCTAGTGTTAATTCTTTTTTGATTACATTACTCTCGCCAAAAAATCTACTTTTTTCTAATCTTGTGCGACTTCCTTTATAAAATCTAGAATTAGCATAACTTAAATAAAGTTTTTTCTTGGCTCTAGTGATTGCTACATAGGCAAGTCTTCTTTCTTCTTCTATATTACTTGATTCGCTAGTGAGTGGGAAAAATCCTTCTTCTAAACCTATGATAAAAACATAATCAAACTCAAGTCCTTTGCTTGCATGAATACTCATAATACAAATACTTTCTTTATCAAGTCCATCTTGCTCATTAAGTAAAGAAATTTCATTTAAAATATCATCTAAGCCATTATAATTTCCATGAGTAATTTTATCTTTTAAATTAGCATAAAGTTCATCTATATTTAAAAGTTTATCTTCACCCTCTGGATTATCTTTGTAAAATTCTTTGATTTTAAATTCTTCTTCTAAGGCTAAAATCATTGCAAGCAAATCATCTTTTTCTTTGATTTTGTGTATGCTTAGTATGAATTTTTCTAACTCTTTGTCTGTTTTTTTACTAAAAAAACCACTTCCTTGCAAAGCACATAGACTTTCAAATAAAGACAAATGATTTTCTTTAGCATAATTTTCTAGCTTTTCTAAACTTGCATTACCAAAGTTTCTTTTAGGGCGGTTGATAATGCGTTTAAAAGAATAATCATCATTTAAATTTGAAAGCAATCTTAAATAAGAAATAATATCTTTAATTTCAGCTCTTTCATAAAAACGAATTCCACTTAGCAATTTAAAAGGAATTTTTTCTTTGCTAAAAGCTTCTTCAAGAGCACGAGATAGGGCATTTACTCTATAAAGTATGGCTATTTCACTAGGATTAATCCCCGAGTTTAAAAGTTTTGAAACTTCTCTTGCAACCTTAAAACTTTCAATTTTTTCATCATCATTTTGTAAAATTGTAATTTCTTCGCCCTCATCTTTGGTACAAATCAAAGTTTTTCCTAGTCTTTTTCTATTATGCTCTATAAGCTCATTTGCAGCTTGCAAAATAGCGCTAGTTGAGCGATAATTTTGCTCTAGTTTGACTAATTTTACATTGTTAAATTGTTCTTTGAAATTTAAGATATTTTCTATTTTAGCTCCACGCCAACCATAAATACTCTGATCATCATCACCCACCACGCAAATGTTTTCATGAGACACGCAAAGTTTTTTTAGAATTTGATATTGTAAGGCATTGGTATCTTGATACTCATCTACTGTTATATAGGTATATTTTTGACTTTGCTCTTGTGCAAATTGTTCATCTTCTAAAATTTTATTAGTTAGCATGAGTAAATCATCAAAATCCATGAAATTATTTTGGATTAAAAAATGCTCATATTGCTCATATAAATGAATGATTTCTTCGTAATTTTTGTTTTTTTCATCTTTTAAAAATTCTAATTCTTTGCGTATTTCTTGAGCGCTTTTGCTTTGATTTTTAAAATTTGAAATATAAGCACCTATGCTTGCTAAAGAGCTTTGCAAATTTTCGCTAGCTAAATCTTTTAGTATTTTCTTTTTATCATCTGTATCAATAATGACAAAATTATTTGCTCTATTAATTCTTTCGCTATAAAGTCTTAAAAATAACAAACCAAATTTATGAAAAGTACATAAAAGGGGATTGTGTAAATTTTGATCTTGCAAAAGTGCTAAGGCTCTTGTTTTCATTACATTAGCAGCTTTATTTGTAAAGGTTAGCGTGAGGGTATTTTGTGCAGGAATACCCACATGATCGATTAAATAGGCAAGTCTAGTGGTAATGGTTTTAGTCTTTCCACTACCTGCACCTGCTAGTATTAGCATAGCTC
This sequence comes from Campylobacter sp. IFREMER_LSEM_CL1846, assembly GCF_025772105.1. NCBI lineage: Bacteria > Pseudomonadati > Campylobacterota > Epsilonproteobacteria > Campylobacterales > Campylobacteraceae > Campylobacter > Campylobacter sp. IFREMER_LSEM_CL1846. The sequence continues at coordinate 32,611 of NZ_JAKMRM010000001.1, forward strand.
CATCAATATGCATGATAGCTTCTTTTTGGCTATCATTTAAACCTTCAAAAAAACTCATTTTTTAAAAAAATCTTTATTGTTAGGATTATTTAAAAAAGCATTCATAGATTTTTCTTTTAATTTTTGATCATTTTGCTTTTTGAAATAGTTTGAAAAATTAACAAAAATGATATTATCTTCAACTTGAATTTGAGTAATTGCTCCCAAATCTACTTTCACAAAGGTTGCAAAATCATCAGGTCCAAAACCTGCATGAAATTCTATATGCTCATTTGTTAAAACTATAGATTTAAAAGTATAACCGCCAAGTGCAAAAAGACAATAAGGATTTTTACTCACTACATCTAATTCTGGTGGCAAAGGAGGTTCTAGTGTAACAAATTTAGTATTTACAATGATATTAAACTCAATATCTTCTTGAATTAAAATTTGCAAGCATTCATAAATGCTTTTTTGCATTAAACTTATAAAATTTCTATTATTTAAAATTTTATCAATCATTGCTTAGCCTTAAAAATTCATCTACTAGTATCCTAACTTGCTCTAAGCCTATATTCCAAAATTCATCACTTTCTATATCAAAGCCAAACATAGCTACAAGTTCTTTTGGGCTTTTGCTTCCCCCACTACTTAAAAACTCAATATAAATTGAAGTAAAATTAGAGCATTTGCCACTTTTATATAGACCATAGAGTGCTAAAACTAAAAGTTGTGCATAAGCATAAGCATAGCAGTAAAATGGAGAGTGTATAAAATGTGGTATATAAGAATACCAAAGGCCATAATTTTTGGTTAAAATTACGCTATCTTGAAACATTTTTCTTGATTCTTCAAGCCAAATTTCACTTAGTTCTTGAGCGCTTAGCTCTTCTTTTTTAGCATGAAATCTGCGTTCAAAAGTAGTAAAATTAATTTGTCTATAAAGAGTAGCAAAAATATCTTCAATTTTTGCTGCATATAAAGATAAAAGCTCTTCTTTGTCTAAATTTTCTTTAATATAGTCAAAAATCAACATTTCCGCAAACACTGAAGCAGTTTCTGCTGTAGTTAGAGGTGTATCTTGATTTAAAAAACTTACTTTATAAGAAAGTTTTTGATGTATAGTGTGGCCTAGCTCATGTGCCAGGGTGAAAAGATCGCGTCTTTGGTTGGTATAGTTTAAAAGTATGAAAGGATGGCTTAGCGGCGTGCTTGAGTGAGAAAAAGCACCACTTTGTTTAAATTCTTTAGGATAGATATCAATCCAATTATTCTCAAAAGCTTCTTTTGCTATCATATAAAAATCTTTAGAAAATTTTTCAAAGGCTTTTAAAACGATATCCTTTCCTTGATCAAAATCAACTTGCATTTCTTTTCCAATAGGTGCATAACGATCATAATCTTTTAGCTTTTTATACCCTAGAATTTTTTTCTTTGCATTATAAAATTTAGAAACAATATCAAAGCTATTCTCGCTAGCGCTAATAAGTGCATCAATACTTTTTTTAGAAATTTGATTTCTTATGTGTCTTGGAGTTTCAGGACTTTCATAAGATCTTAACTCACAAATGCTAGCAAGTTCACTTTTAATCATATTAAAAATATATACTAAAAGCTTGTTTTGTTTTTTTAAAGTTTTACTAAAGCATTTTGAAGCTTTTTTTCTAATGCTTCTATCTTTATCATAAAGCTTGCTTAGAATTTCTTCCTCGCTTAATTTTTGTCCTTCAAAATTAAATTTTAAAGCACTAAAGGTTTCATCAAATAATCTTGCAAATGCATTTGAACCTGTACTTGATAGAGCTAGGATAACTCTTTCTTCTTTTTTAGAAAGATTGTGTTTTTTGTTTTTGATAAGATTATTTAAATAAAACTCATAATCTTTGCAAAATGTGATGAAAGTTTTACTTTTTTCTTCTTTTAACTCACAAAATTCAAGTTCAAAAAATAAAAGATTTTCTTCTATTTTTTTACTTAAATTTTCATATTTTGCATAAAAAGCACCTTTGGTAGTATCTTGAGCAAAATTTAAATACACATAGGTTAGTATGTGAGAAAGTTTTAAGATTAATTCTTCATAGTTTTTTAAAGCTTGTAAAAATTGTTCATTGCTTAAACTATGAAGATTATTTTCATATTGTTTTTTAAATTCACAAGCTTCATCTTGGGTTTTTTGTAAAAAAAGATTTAATTCTTGCTCATCTTTAAATAATGTACTTAAGTTCCAATTTTGCATGATTTTAGCTTTCTAAAATGAGTTTTTTTAATACAGCCATTCTAATGGCAACACCATTTTTAACTTGAGTTAAAACCTTACATCTTTTATCAGACATTACTTCATCGCTAATATCGATATTTCTATGTACAGGACCAGGATGTAAGATAATGAGATTTTTATCTTTTATTAAATCTTTGCTAATACAAAAATCATTTGCATAATCTTTAAGCGATGCATAGGTTGGAATATTGTGTCTTTCAGTTTGTGTTCTAAGGCTCATGATAATATCTACATCATCAATAACTTCTTTTAGTTTATTTGTTTTTTTAATAGGATAATTTGGCATAAAATGAGGTGGGGCTACTAGGGTAATGTCTATACCAAAACGAGGTAATAATTCTAAATTTGAAGCAGCAACGCGTGAGTTTTTAATATCTCCTACTATGGCTATTTTTTTACCTTTGACATTATAATCAAAATGCTCCATTATGGTAAAAAGATCAAGTAAAGCTTGGGTAGGATGAGCGTGTTTACCATCACCTCCATTAACTATAGGACAATGAGTATAATTTGCTAAAGTATGAGGCACACCTGAGTTTTTGTGTCTAACTACAATAGCACTTGGTGCCATTGCATCTAAATTTGCAGCAGTATCAAAAAGTGTTTCGCCTTTGCTTGAACTACTTCTTGAAACATCTAATTTTAAAACTTTAGCACCTAGTCTTCTTGCGGCTGTTTCAAAGCTTGATTGAGTGCGTGTTGAATTTTCAAAGAAAATTGTTGTAACACTTTTTCCTTCTAAAAATGTACGCGGTTTTTCATCCAAAAATTCTTTTGCTTCTTTAAATAAAGCCAAGATTTCATCATCGTTAAAATCTTTTGTAGTAATTAAATGCCTCATAAGTCCTCCTTAAATTTTTAAATTAAGCTCATTATCTGAACAAATAGCACTAAATAAAACATCTGTTGAACTATTTAAAGCTGTTTCAACGCTATCTTGGATAACCCCTATGATAAAACCAACCGCAACTACTTGCATAGCTATGTCATAATCAATATTAAACAAAGAGCAAGCAAGTGGTATAAGTAAGAGCGAACCTCCAGCAACCCCGCTAGCTCCACAAGCTGCAAATGCAGCTAAAACACTCAAAAGCATAGCTTGTAAAAAATTTATTTCAATACCTACTGTGTGAGCTGCCGCAAGACTTAATATGGCGATAGTTACAGCTGCCCCTGCCATATTAATCGTAGCACCTAGTGGAATAGAAATGCTATATAGGTTATTATTGATATTTAATTTGGAGCAAAGTGCCATATTTACAGGAATATTTGCTGCAGAACTTCTTGTAAAAAATGCAAAAACAGCACTATGTTTTAAACAAATAAAAATCAAAGGATAAGGATTTTTCTTTGTATAAGCAAAGACAATTAAAGCATTAATCACAAAAGCTACAAAAAACATAGTCAAAACTAAAATTATTAATAATTTAACATAACTTAAAAGTCCTGCTGCTCCTGTTTGGGCAACTGAATTAGCCACAAGTCCAAAAATTCCAAAAGGAGCAAGCTTGACTATAAATTTAACAATTTTTAATACACCCTCGTTTATATCAGTAAAAAGTTGTTTTGCATCATTAGAGCAATGTCTTAGAGCAAAACCTCCACCAATAGCCCAAGCTAATATGCTTAAATAATTTCCTGAAGATAAGGCATGGATCGGATTGTCTACTACTTGAAATAGTAAGGTTTTAAATACTTCACCTATATGTGCAGGGCTTGCAGTGGAAGCTTTTTCAACATTGGTTAATATTAATTCTACAGGAAAGACAAAACTTATACTAACTGCGCTTAAAGAAGCTAAAAAGGTTCCAAAAATATACAAGAAAATAATGTGTTTTATTTTCTCACTTCCATGATTAAATTCTTTTGTGCAAATGGTTGTTAAAATTAAAATAAAAACTAAAATTGGTGCTATAGCTTTTAACGCACCTGTAAATAAAGCACCAAAAATATTTGCAAAAATAGCTAAATCTTTAGAAAAAATACCTACTAAAATTCCTAAAACAATACCTATGCAAATTTGTAAAATAAGATTTCCATCTTTATAGCGTTTGATTGCATAAGAAAATAAACTCATTTCTTACCTTTTTTGTAGTGATAAATTTAAATTTATTCTAGCAAAGTAAAGCTTAAATAAGCTTTTTGATTTTTAAGTTAGCTTGTGTTAAAATAAAGCTAGAATTTTTTATGATAAGGAATATAAAATATGTATTTATTTACTTCTGAAGTTGTTAGTGCAGGACATCCTGATAAATGTGCTGATATTATAGCTGATTCTATAGTTGATGCCTTTTTAACTCATGATAAAGACTCAAGGGTTGCTAGTGAGGTTTTTGTAGCAGGAAATAAAGTAGTAATTGGTGGTGAGATTAAATCAAAATATAAACTAGAAAAACAAGATTATGAAAATATTGTAAAAAAAGCTCTAGCAGATATTGGTTACAATGGAAATCCGCATTTTAGCAAAAAACAATGTTTACACCCTGATGATTTAGATGTAATGGTATTTTTAAATGAGCAAAGTCCTGACATCAATCAAGGTGTTGATCAAGAAGATGGAGAGATTGGAGCAGGTGATCAAGGTATAATGTTTGGTTTTGCAAGCAATGAAGCAAAAGAATATATGCCAGCAGCTATTTCTTATGCTAGAATGCTTTGTGATAAAGTATATGAGTTTGCAAAAAACAATCCTGATAAACTTGGAGTAGATATTAAAACTCAAGTTACAATTGATTATGCAAATAAAGAAAATTTTGAAAATTGCAAACCTCAAAGTATCCATACTATTGTAGTTTCAGCTCCTTGTGTTGAAAGTATGAAAATAGAAGATTTAAGAGCTTTGGTAATGGATTTGATTTTGGATTCAAATTTACCAAAAGAGCTTTTTTGCCCAGAAAAAACAAGAATTTTAATCAACCCAACGGGAAAATATGTAAATCACAGCTCATTGCATGATAGTGGTTTAACAGGAAGAAAACTTATAGTAGATAGCTTTGGTGGCTATGCTCCAATAGGAGGTGGTGCACAATCTTCTAAAGACTATACTAAGGTTGATAGAAGTGGGCTTTATGCTGCAAGATGGCTTGCTAAAAATATCGTAGCAGCAGGGCTTGCTAAAAAATGTATAGTACAACTTTCTTATGCTATAGGTGTGGCTAAACCAACTTCTGTAAGTGTGGATTGCATGGGAACAAATACAAGATTAAATGATGATATTTTAAGTGATTTTGTGATGAAAACTTTCCCATTAACTCCAAATTGGATTAAAAATAAATTCAATCTTGATAAACCAAGTAAAGATACTTTCATGTATGCTGATGTAGCTGCTCGTGGTCAAGTGGGTCAAGCTGATTATCCTTGGGAAAAATTAGACGCACTTGATGAATTTAAGGCATTATAAAATGAAGCTTTTAAGCTTCATTTTGCTTTAAAAATTTTTCTTTTATCTTTAAAATCAATACTTCTTTTGGCTTAATTACTGCATTTTCTTTTCCATTAACTGCATGATATATACTTACATTATAATTATTTGCATAAAAACGCATTAGAAAATTTTGTAATTTATACTCACTTGAAAAATTAAACCAAGCATTGTTTGAAATAGCGATGATGATTTTTGAGTGTTTGTAAAGTTTTTCTTTTGTAGCTTCAAAGCAGATAGCATTAGTGATGAGCTGATTATTTAGAGTGTATTGATTTAATTCTTTTCCTTTTGAAAATTCATCAATATTTAAAAGATATTTTTTAAAAAAGTTTTTAAATATAGGAATTTCTTCTCCAAAAGGTACAAGATAATGTTTGTTAAAAACTTGTATGTTGCCATTATTAAATACATAAGTACTATTGTATAGATGATTAGGTGTAGTGCTTATAGCACCTGCAATGATGATGATTTGTTTTGATAAATCTTTTAAGACTTGTAAATAACTTGGTGCTTTATTTAATGCAAAAGCAAAAGCAGTTTCAGGAAAAATAATTGCTTCTTTACCTTCTTTTATAGCCTTGTTGATTTGGTAAAATATATCTTTAGAATGAGTTTGTAAATTTTCTTGTATGAATTTTTGATCTTGAGAGATATTAGTTTGGATTAATTTATAGTCTAAATTTAGTGTTTGTGATTGTTTTTGATTATATTGAGCTCCGATTAGAATAAGGATTAGAATAATTGCTATTTTATAATATCTTGAAATATATTTTTCATAATAAAAATAAGCAATCAAAAACATAGCTATAATACCTTGGTAACTTGCATCAAAGATTCCATATACACTTAAAACACCCCAATTTAGCCAATCAAAGCCAAAAGGATGAATAAAACAAAGTAAAAAAATTCCACAAAGCCTTAAAAAATCATATTTAAGAAAAAAACATATAAAAAACAAAAATCCATAAATTAATCCAATTAAGATAATTTCTAAAGGAATTAAATAAGCTAAATTAAAATAAATTGATGATAAACCTATCCACCAAAACCACAAAATTCCTATAAAAAAACCGGTGTAAAAATATCCTGCTTTACTTTTGTTTCTTAGTAATAAAATTAAACCATATATGCTTAAAAATGGTGAGATAAATTCGAAAAGTAAATTTTCAAAAAAAGAAAAATAAATAAAATTTGACAATAAAAGTGCAGAAAAAAAGGCTTTTATTATTTTAAAAGTGGTAGAATTAGAATTTATGAACTTAAAAAAAAGGGGAAGAAATGGCAGAAAACGGAAATATTTGGACTTCATTGTTGCCTCTCATTGTGCTTTTTGCGATTTTTTATTTTTTGGTTATTAGACCACAACAAAAACAAGCAAAAGACCATAAATTGATGGTTTCATCTTTAGAAAAAGGAGATAAAATCATCACAAATGGTGGGATAATTTGCGAGGTGGTAAAACCAGAAGAGGATTTTATCAAAGTTAAGCTTAATGATGAAAATGTAGTTGTAAAAATTTCTAGAGATTTTATAGCAAAGAAAATTGATGTGTAGTGGAAAAATTACTTATAGAAGTATTATTTTCTTTGTAGTTTTTCTTATAGGGCTTGTTTTTTCTATACCTTCTTTTATGCAAACCCAAAGTGGTGCTAAGATTAACCTAGGACTTGATTTGCAAGGTGGTTTGCATATGTTATTAGGTGTAGAAGTGGGAGAGGCGGTTAAGTCAAAGGTTAAATCCATAGCTTCTTCTCTTAGTTATTCTATCAATAAAGAAGATATTATTGTTGATAAAATCAAAGTAAATGATACTAGTATTGAATTTAGTTTATTGGATGAAAATGATGTAGCTAAGGTTGATTTGTTGTTAAAAGACATTAAAGGCTTGGCTATTACACATGAAAATTTACACTACACACTTTCTTTAACCCAAGAAGAAATTAAATTAACTCATGAGCAAGCTATTTTGCAAGCTGTAGAAACAATTAGAAATAGACTTGATCAATTTGGTCTTGCAGAGCCAAATGTAGCAAGATCAGGTGAGGATAAAATTTTAGTCGAACTTCCAGGTATTAAAACTGCTGCAGATGAGGCTAGAGCTAGAGAACTTATTGCAAAAGCTGCACATTTGCAATTAATGGAAGTAGATGATGTTAGAATGGATCAGGTAAATAATCTTACTCCAGCTCAGGCTGCTGAATATGGAGATTTAATTTTTGAAGATGCAAAAAATCCTCAAATTAAATATCTAGTAAAATCTATACCTATTCTTGATGGTTCTATGCTAACAGATGCAAAAGTAGGTTTTGCACAAAGTAATAATCTTCCTGTTATTAATTTTACCTTAAATTCAGAAGGTGCTAAAAAATTTGGAGACTATACAGGAAATAATGTAGGTAAACGCTTAGCTATAGTTTTAGATAATAAAGTATATTCAGCTCCAAGAATTAATGAAAGAATAGGTGGAGGTAGTGGCCAAATTAGTGGTAGCTTTACTGTAGAAGAAGCTCATGATGTGGCCATTGCTTTAAGAAGTGGAGCGCTTTTAGCACCGGTTAAAATGCTTGAAAAAAGAAGTGTTGGACCATCTTTGGGTGCTGATAGTATTAAAATGAGTATGATAGCCCTAGCAGGTGCTTCTATATTAGTTATTGCATTTATGGTGATGTATTATGGTATAGCAGGAATTTTTGCTAATATTGCTTTAGTGGCAAATATTTTAGTGATTATTGCTGTAATGGCTATGTTTGGTGCAACCTTAACTTTACCTGGTATGGCAGGACTTGTGCTTACTGTAGGTATGGCAGTAGATTCTAATGTTATTATTAATGAAAGAATTAGGGAGTTATTGCGAGAGGGTGCTAGTATAAGGCAAAGTGTTGAAAATGGTTATAAGCATGCAATGAGCGCGATTTTAGATTCTAATATTACTTCGCTTATTACTTCAGTGGTGCTTTATGCTTATGGAACAGGTGCGGTAAAAGGTTTTGCGGTGACTTTGAGTATTGGGATTTTAGTTTCGATGATTACTTCTATTGTTGGAACTCATGGTATGTTTGAAATGTTTATGAACCGTATGGAAAAAAGCAATAATACAAGATTATGGTTTGGATATAGGAGACCTTAATGCAATTTTTTAGTCAAAAACATGTTTATGATTTTATGAGAATGAGATTTGCAGCCATCTCTTTGTCTTTTATTTTATTTTTTGGTTCTATTTTTATCCTTTTTACTAAGGGTTTAAATTTTGGTATTGATTTTACCGGTGGAACTTTGGTACAACTTCAATATGAGCAAAAAGCACCCTTGGCTGAAATTCGCAAAGCTTTAGCTATCAATGAAAATTTAAAAGGAGCTAGTGTTACCGAATTTGGTAGTGCTAATGAAGTTATTATTCGTTTTTCAGGAAGTAGCGATAGCTTGGGAAGTGATATTGGAGTAAGTATTGCAAATTTGTTAAAAGATACAGGTAAATTTGAAGTGCGCCGCGTGGATGTAGTAGGTCCAAAAGTAGGAGATGAACTGCGTAATAAAGGTCTTATGGCAGTTGGAATTTCTTTGATTGCTATTTTGATTTATTTGGCAGTGAGATTTGAATGGCGTTTTGCTATGGCTTCTATTGTGTGTGAAATTCATGATATAGTCATTACTTTAGGTGCTATTGCATTATTTGAAATAGATGTAAATTTAGATATTTTGGCGGCTGTTTTAACTGTGCTTGGATATTCTTTAAATGATACGATTATTATTTTTGATAGGATTAGAGAAGGTGTTAAAACAAGTAAAAATTCAAAACTTGATTTAATTATTAATGAATCAGTTTCTGCAACTTTATCAAGAACTACTTTAACAACGGGTTTAACTTTAATCACTGTTGTAGTGCTTTATTTCTTTGGTGGATCTATGATAGAAGGTTTTGCTCTAACTATGATAGTGGGTATTGTGGCAGGTACTGCAAGTTCTATATTTGTAGCAAGTCCAGCACTTTTATGGTTCAAATTTAGTGTTACGCAGTATCGTCAAAAAGAATTAGAAAAAGTAAAGAAAAAACAAGAAAAAGAGAAATTAAGAGCGATGTATGAAAAAGGAACGGTGTAAAAATGAATTGGGGTAAGGTTATTTATATCTTTTTTGCTCTAATGAGCTTAACTACAACCGCAGGATTTTTATATGATCAAAATGAAGTTGCATTATTTATTGCAGCTTGTGTGAATTTAATTTCTACTTTATTGAAAATCGGAGTTAGAAATTTCTTAGCAGCTGAATTATTTGCTAGTTCTTTAGTGGCTGATTTGCATTTAATTCCAGCTTTTGCTTTAATACAAATTAATCCAGAAGCTAATGTTATGGTTTATACTTTAGCAATTGGTGCTTTGATAGCTAATATCTTTTCAATGATTTTAGTTATAGTTGATTCAGTAAAAAGTCAAGAAGAAAATTAGGAGTTAAAATGGCATATGAGGCAGGTAAAATAGAAAAAAAATGGCAAAAAATTTGGCAAGAAAAAGAATATTTTGAGCCAAAAGATGATTTTTCTTTACCAAAAAAATATATTTTATCTATGTTTCCATATCCAAGTGGTAGAATTCATATGGGACATGTGAGAAACTATAGCATAGGTGATGCTATGGCTAGATATTATAGAAAAAAAGGTTTTAATGTCTTACATCCTATAGGTTTTGATAGTTTTGGTATGCCTGCTGAAAATGCTGCGATAAAACACGGTATTCATCCTAAGAAATGGACTTATGAAAATATTGATTATATGCAAAATGAACTTGCTTCTTTGGGCTTTTCCTTTTCTAAAAAAAGAATGTTTGCTACTTCTGATCCTTTATATACTAAATTTGAGCAAGAATTTTTCATTAAAATGTATGAAAAAGGACTTGTTTATACTAAAGAAGCTGAAGTTAATTGGTGTGAGAATGATAAAACAGTCTTGGCAAATGAGCAAGTTGAAGATGGCAAATGTTGGCGTTGCGGACATGAAGTCATTAGAAAAAAAATGCCAGGATATTATGTAAAAATTACCGCTTATGCAGATGAATTATTGCAAGATCTTAAAAAATTAGAAGGAAAATGGCCAAGTCAGGTTTTGACTATGCAAGAAAATTGGATAGGTAAAAGCACAGGGCTTAGTTTTGATTTTGATATAGAAGAAAATGATAAAATCAGCGCAAAAAAGATCAATGTTTTTACAACAAGAGCTGAGACTATTTATGGAGTGTCTTATATTGCTTTAGCACCTGATCATGAAATAGTAAACGAATTAATTGATAAAAAATTACTAGATCAAGATACTATTATAAAAATTCAAAATATACAAAATCAAACACCCCGCCAAAGACAAGCTGCGCCAAAAGAAGGGTATTTTTTAAATCTTCATGTAATCCATCCACTAAGTAAAGAAAAAATTCCTTTATGGGTAGCTAATTTTGTTTTAAGTGATTATGGTAGTGGGGCTGTTATGAGTGTGCCTGCTCATGATGAAAGAGATTATGAGTTTGCAAAAACTTATAATTTAGCTATAAAAAAAGTAATTTATAAAGATGAAAATGATGCACAATGCTACACTTTAAAAGAAGGTGTTTTAACTAATAGTGGCGAATTTGATCAATTAGAATGTAATGATGCTAGAGAAAAAATTAGTTTAAAAATTGAATCTTTGGGTATTGGTAAAAAGGTTACCAATTTTAAAATTCGTGATTGGGGTGTTTCTAGACAAAGATATTGGGGTGCTCCTATACCAATGATTAAGTGTAATTCTTGTGGCATAGTTCCTCAAAAAATAGAAAATTTACCTATTACCTTGCCTGAAGATGTGATTATAAATGGAGAGGGAAATCCACTTGATAAGCATGAAATATGGAAAGAGTGCATTTGTCCAAAATGTGGTAAAAAAGCACAAAAAGAAAGCGATACTTTAGATACTTTCTTTGAAAGTTCTTGGTATTTTGCGCGTTTTGCAAGTGATGATAAAACATGGCAAGAAAAAGCGGTGGATGAAAAAAGTGTTAATTATTGGATGAATGTTGATGAATATATTGGCGGGATTGAACATGCGATATTGCATTTACTCTATGCTAGATTTTTCCAAAAAGCACTTAGAGATTTGGGTTATTTAAAAGATGATGAGCCTTTTAATAGACTTTTAACCCAAGGAATGGTCACTAAAGATGGTGCTAAGATGAGTAAATCTAAGGGTAATGTAGTTGATCCTGATTATATTATAGAAAAATATGGAGCAGATAGTGCAAGATTGTTTATATTGTTTGCTGCACCACCTGCTAAAGAACTTGAATGGAACGATAGTGCGCTAGAGGGTGCGTTTAAATTTATCAATAGGCTTTATGAAAAGGCTATGAGTTTAGAATGTGGAAAATTACAAGAAATTGATCATCAAAGTTTAAATAAAGAAGAAAAATATGCTAGATTAAAAGTATATGAAGCTTTGAAAAAATCTTTTGAAGTTTATGAAGAAAGTTTTGCCTTTAATACCTTAATAGCTGCATGTATGGAAGCTTTAAATGCCTTAAATGCTATAAATCATAAAGAAGTTTTAAAAGAAGCTTTTTATATTATTTTAAATATTTTAGAGCCTATTATCCCTCATGTTTGTTTTGAGCTTAGCGAGCATTTGTTTAAATGTGAAAATTTTAAAGTATTAAAAATAAAAGAAGAAGTTTTTGTAAAAGATAGTTTTAATATAGCTATTAGTGTTAATGGTAAAAAAAGAGCACAGATTGAAATAAATTCAGAGGCTAAAGAAGATGAGATTTTAGCTTTGGCTAAAGAAAATGTTGCAAAATGGCTAGAAGGAAAAACCATTGTAAAAGAAATTTATATTGATAAGAAATTGGTAAATTTGGTGGTTAAATGAAAAAATATTTAATATCTTTTTTTGCTTTTTTTATTATATCTTGTGGATATATCCCATCATCTCAAATGGCAAGTAGGGTTTTGGGTGAAAATGTATTTTTGAAAATCAATATTAGTAAACAAGATCCCGAAAATAGTGTTTATATAACAGATATTTTAAGAGAAGCTATGCTTAATAAGCTTGGCAGAAAAGTCACAGATGAGCATAATGCAGATAGTTCTATTATAGTTACGATGAAAAAGTTAGAATTTCATCCTATGGTGTATGATAGAAATGGTTATGTAGTTAATTATAAAGCAGAGCTTTACTTGGAATTTCTTATGCGTTATAAAAATGGTAAAGAAGAAGTTGTAAATACCAAGGGAAGTTATAATTTTGATATTAATCCAAATTCTATTATTAGCGATCAAGCTAGATTTGAAGCAATTAAAAATGCATCAAGTGAAGCTTTTGATGAATTTGTTTCTATCATAGCTATTAGGGGTTATAAATAAATGGCAAGTCATATCAATGAGATTGCAAAAGAAACATTGATAAAATTAAAAGAGCGTAAGTTGCATCCAACTCCTGAAAATTATAGTGAGGTATTTGAAGAATGTGCTAAAAAAGCGGGAGTGATGAGTTTTAATAAAGCAAGGATAGAAAAATATACTAATCTTTTAGATGATATTTATAAGCAAGAGCTAAAAGGAAAAAGCATTCGAACTATTGATGAGTTTTTGATGTTTTTAGTTTCTAGACTTAATAGGCAAGTAAGTAGAAAATATGAAGATGTTTATGCTTTGCTTGATTTGATTGTGCAACAGCTTAGTATTAGCAAAGATAAAAAAATCAAAGAATTAGCAAAAATTACTCAACACAGATTATCTCAAGCTATGGATTTAGAAACCATATATCTTTTAAGGGCTAAATGGAGAGAGCTTGAAAAATCTTATGAGGATTATGAGCTTTTAAAAAAATTAGAAGAATTTAATATTCGAGCGTTTTTGGATTTTCACACTTTAGTTGAAAAACTCATTGTTATGTTAAAGGAGAGATCTTATGAGAAGCAGGCTGAACTTTTACTAGCTTCTTTGGAGTCTTTGTTTGGAGCAAGTAAAGAGCTTGAGCAGTTTAAACAAAATTTAAAAGAAAATCCTAAATTAATTGCCAGGAAAGAATTTGCACATGAGTATTATTTAATGTTGCAAAAAAAAGAAGCAACAGATAAATATTATATACAAAAAAACCTTTCTTTTTTTAATCAGCACTTAGAAAGCTTAAATGAAATGGTATCAAAGCTTTATGATAACAGCCAAGAAGATGTGAAATTTATTAATGCTTTAACTAAAGATGAAAATGGTAATGTTCAAATTAATTTTGATACACTAAAAGATAAACTTTTGTATGCAAACGAGCAAATAGCGCAAATTAAAACTCAAATTCAAGCCACAAGTGATGATGAGCAAAGAGAGCAGTGGAGTCTTGCTCAAGAACTTAAAAAACTTGATGAAAACTATAAGCTTTATGCTGTTAATTATGCATTATGTTTTTTTAAAATTAATAATATAGAGCATGTTATTAATGTCTATGGTGTTGATAGTTTTAAGGCAATTAGTGGAAAGTTTAAAAAGATACTTAAAGATTTATGTAAAGATATGGGTGAAATTTGGATTTTAGATGAAAGTTCTTATTTGGTTATACTTCCGGGTAAAAATTTAGAAAGTGCTCAGATTTTTATAGAAAAAGCCTTAAAGCTTATAGATGATTATAAATTTATTTATAAAGAAGAAGTAGTTAAACTTATTTTATCATCTTCTTGCATAGAAAAAAAAGAATTTCCAGATGGTGATATTTTAAAAGAATTAATCCAAAAAGCTTAGCATGAAATTTCAACAAACACTTTCACAAAAAACTATGTATGTGCAAAAAATTAGTAGATTTTTTATGTTTAGCATGTATGAGAAGTATAAAAAATTTATTCCAAAAACTAAAAATATCCAAATTATTGGCACTAATGGTAAAGGAAGTACGGGTAGATTTTTAGCGCTTTTACTTTTAGAGCAAGGATATAAAGTAGGTCATTATACAAGTCCACATATTTTTGAATTTAATGAAAGATTTTGGTTAAATGGCAAAATTGCAAGCAATGAACTTTTAGAAAAAGCGCATGAAAAACTAGAAAGTGTTTTTTTGGAAGATGTGAAAAAACTTAGTTATTTTGAATACGCTACTTTTTTAGCTTTTTTTATTTTTAAAGATTGTGATTATGTGATTTTAGAAGCCGGAGTAGGTGGGGAGTATGATGCGACAAGTGTTTTTGAAATAGATTTTAGTATTTTTACTAAAATAGGATTTGATCATCAAGATTTATTAGGTAAAAATTTAGAAGAAATAGCAAGAACAAAATTAAAAGCCATGAGTGCCAAAGCTTTAATTAATCATAAGCAAGAAGCAAAAGTATTAAATTTGGCTCAAAAAATAGCAAATTTAAAACGAGCTAGTTTAAGTATCAGTTTGCTAGAAAAAAATAATTTTATTAATCCTTATGTGCAAGAATATATTCAAAAGCACAATTTTGCAACTTTTTTAAAAGATAATCTTTTTTTAGCTTTAGAAGCTTTTTCTAAAATTTGTGCTAAAAATGAAAAAGAATTAATTCAAAGTATCAAAAATCTACCAAAACTTGATTTAAAAGGAAGGTGCGAGCAAATAAGTCAAAATATTTTTATTGATGTAGGACATAATGAAATGGCGGCTTTAGCTTTAGTTGAAATTTTCAAGGAAAAAAAAGTTCATTTAGTTTATAATTGCTTTTTAGATAAAGATTCTTATAAAATTTTAAAGGTCTTAAAACCTATAATAAAAATAGTTGAAATTTATGATTATGAAAGTAAAGATAGACCTTTGGCGGGTTCTGTTTTGCTAGATAATTTAGAAAAATTAGATATTGTTTATCAAAAATTTGAACAAATAAAAAAAGATGAGTTATATTTAGTTTTTGGTTCTTTTGTATTGGTAGAAAAATTTTTAAGAGGCTATAATGAAAGATAAATTTACGCTAACTATTACAGATGTAAATGGTTCTAGACATTTTTTATTAAGTCAGATTATAAAAAAAGTAATAATTTATTTTACTACTTTTGTTTTTGTTGTTATAGTTTTAGGTGCTTTATATATTAATTATTTAGCAGATAAGCGTTCAGAGCTTTTAAAAGAACAAGAAATATTATCTTCAAAGAATACTAAATTGTTTTCTCAAAATGAGAGTATGCAAAAAAGTTTAGAAGAAAAAACAGCCTTATATGATGAACTCCAAACCCAACTTGCAGATATTGAGGATAATTTAGGCTTAAAGCAAGATGAAAGTTTAGATATACCAGAAAGATTAGAAAAAGTCAAACTTACTAATGATCAAGCTTATTTATTTTTAACACAAATTCCAAATGGTCATGTGATAGAAGATAATGGAGTCACAGGTAATTTTGGATGGCGTCATCATCCTATATTAAATAAAAAAGAGTTTCATCCAGGTATTGATTTAAGAGCAGCTTTAAAAACTCCTATTTATGCGCCTGCAAATGGAGTGGTTGAATACGCTGCATATAGCAATAATGGTTATGGTTACTCAGTGATTTTGATCCATAATTTTGGTTTTAAAACGGTTTATGCGCATATGACGCGTCAGGATGTTGTCAAAGCAGGGCAATTTGTAAAAAAAGGTGATTTGTTGGGTTATACGGGAAATACAGGTCTTTCTACGGGGCCGCATTTGCATTATGAGGTTAGATTTATTAATAAACTTTTAGATCCTAAGATTTTTATAGATTTAAACCGAAAAAACTATGAACAAATTTTTGAAAAAGAAAGGAGAGTGCCATGGCAATCTTTAATAAAGGCTCTATTGCTGCAGTATCCGAAACTACAGTCATTTCAAACGGAGCAAAAATAGAAGGAAAATTTTATTTTGATTCTATGCTTCATTTAGATGGAGAAATTACAGGAGTAATTAATTCTTCTAATGTGATAGTGATAGGTAAAAGTGGTGTTTTAAAAGGACAAGTTAAGGCAAGTAAGATAGTAATCAATGGAGTTTTTGAGGGAGAAATGCAAGTTGATTCTTTAGAAATTTTATCTGGCGGTGTGCTTAATGGTAATATCATAGTTAAACAATTAAGTATTGAAAATGGTGGGAAATTTAACGGAAGTAGTAAAATAATTGAAAAAGAAGAAGAGCTTGCAACTATTGATGTGAGTATAGAAAATTCAGAAAATGCAAGCTAAATTATATGAATATTTATTAAGTAATAAAACTGAGTTAATAATTTGTGAGAATGATAAAGAAGCAGATGAATTAGCTCAAGTTTGCTTATTTTTAAAATTAAAAACTTTTATTTTACCTGATTTTAGAGCAGAATTTGGTAGCGATTTACGCTCTTTTTCTAAAGAACTTTTTGAAATTTGTAAAGTATTAAATGCTTATCATAAAGAAAATGAAAATAAAATTTTAATATCTCCTATAAAAACAATTTTGCAAAAGTTACCAGGTAAAAAGCATCTAAAAAACATTATTCTTAAAAGAAATTCACTTCTTGCTTTAGAGAAATTTAAAGAAGAAATTTTACATAGTGGATATGAGTTTGTAGATATAGTTCAAGATAAGGGTGAAATTTCAATACGCGGGGATATTATAGATATTTTTGCGATTAATGAAGAACAACCTTTCAGAATTTTACTTTTTTCAGATGAGATAGAAAGTATAAGATATTTTGATATACATACACAAAAATCAATCCCTACTGAACTCTCCAATATAGAAATTTGTCCTTTTTTGAGTGCTTTTAGTCAAGAGCAATATGAAAATTTACAAGAAAAAATTCAAAATTTCCAAAGCCAAAGTATTATAAATGATGTTAATTCTTTAGGTTTTTGGTGTGTTGATGATTTTTGTGATTATTTAGATTTAAATTTTGTAAGCATAAAAAAATTTGATGTAAATGATTTTGAAGAAGATATTAGTAAAATCAATCAAAATATTTTACCTGAACCAAAATTTTATAAAGATTTGGTAAGTTCTTATAATTATGATTTTTTCACTTTTCACAAAGATAAAAAAATTACTATTTTGGCAAAAAATGAAGCTTTGTTTAAAGCTTTAAATTTACAAGAATTTTCAAATATTAAATTAAAAATATCCCAAGAAAGAATTAATTTAAGTACTCAAGATGAGCTTATCATATCTTTAAATAAAAAAGAAAAAAACAAAAGAGTTAGAAAAGCAAGTTTGGTAATAGATGAACTTAGAGTTGGGGATTTTGTTGTGCATGAAGATTATGGTGTAGCTAAATTTTTAGGTCTTGAGATTATTGCAATAGCAGGAGCAAAAAAAGAATTTGTCGCTCTTGGGTATTTAAATAACGATAAGCTTTTATTGCCTGTTGAAAATTTATATATGATTGATAAATATATCGGTGCAAGTGGTGGTGTGCCTTTACTTGATAAGCTTGGAAAAGGAAGTTTTTTAAAAATCAAGGAAAGATTAAAAGAAAAATTATTTGCCATTGCTTCAAATATAGTTTCTTTAGCAGCGGCTAGAGCTTTGATAAAAGCAAAAGAATTAAAAATTTCTCAAGAATTACAAGATGAATTTATCAATAAGGCAGGATTTTTTTACACTAAAGATCAAAGTCAAGTTTGTCAAGAAATCACTCAAGATTTAAAAAGTATGCAGGTGATGGATAGGCTTTTAAGTGGCGATGTGGGTTTTGGTAAAACAGAAGTTGCTATGAACGCTATATTTACTTGTGTAAAAAGTGGTTATACGGCTTTATTTTTTGTGCCAACTACTTTGCTTTCAGCCCAGCATTTTAAAACCTTAAAACGAAGATTTGATTCTTTTGATATAGAGGTTTTTAAGCTAGATCGTTTTACTAGTGCTAAAGAAAAAAAACAAGTTTTAGCATTTTTAAAAGAAAATAAGCCTTGTGTAGTGGTTGGAACGCATTCTCTTTTAGGGGTTGAGTGTGAAAATTTGGGTTTAGTCGTGATAGATGAGGAGCATAAATTTGGTGTAAAACAAAAAGAAAAACTCAAGGAACTAAGTAAAAATTCACATATTCTATCTATGTCGGCAACGCCTATACCAAGAAGTTTAAATCAAGCTCTTAGCTCTTTAAAGTCATATAGTGTTTTACAAACTCCACCTGAGGATCGTTTGGATGTGCGTACCTTTGTTAGAGAAAGTAGTGATGCTTTGATTAAAGAAGCTATTTCAAGAGAATTAAGAAGAGCAGGACAGATTTTTTATATACACAATCATATAGCAAGTATTGATGAGTGTAAAAAATATCTTTTAGATTTGTTTCCAAATTTAAAAATTTTAATCTTGCATTCTAAAATTGATGCAAAAATTACTGAAGAAGAAATGATTAAATTCGAAAATAAAGAATATGATTTATTGCTTTGTACTTCTATAGTTGAAAGTGGTATTGATTTGGCAAATGCAAACACTATCATAGTAGAAAATTCAGATCGCTTTGGTATGGCTGATTTACACCAACTTAGAGGAAGAGTAGGGCGTAGTGCTAAGCAAGGATATTGTTATTTTTTGATTGAAGATAAGGAAAAAATCACAAAAGATTCTTTAAAAAGACTTACGAGTTTAGAGAGTAATTCTTATTTAGGTTCAGGAAGCGTGCTTGCTTACCATGATTTAGAAATTCGTGGTGGTGGAAATTTATTAGGCGTAGATCAAAGTGGGCATATAGAGCAAATTGGCTATAGCTTGTATCTTAAAATGTTAGAAGATGAGATTAATAAATTAAGTAAAAAAGAAGAAATTAAAGAGAAAAAAATAGATCTAAAGCTTAATATCAATGCTTTTTTAAATAGTGAGTATATTAGCGAAGATCGTTTGAGATTAGAACTTTACAGAAGACTTAGTAAGTGTATGAGTGCTAATGAAGTTTATGAGATAGAAAGTGAGATGAATGATCGTTTTGGAAGACCTGATATCTTCACAAAGCAGTTTTTGGATTTAATCATCATAAAAATTTTAGCTAGCAAACATTATAAATTAGTGAGCAATTATGAACAAAATATTTGTTTTGTAAAAGATGATGAGAGCAAAGAAGTCATTAAAGCAAAAAGTAAAGACGATGATGATGTAATTGAGGCTATTTTGATGCATTTAAGAAAGAGTGAAAAAGCATGAGTGGATATGAAATTTTTAAAGCTTTAGTTAATGCAAATATTGATTATAAAGATTTTGAATGGCTAGAAAATAATACTTTAAGTGAGTTTGAAATTTTAATTTCTGTAGTTTTAACTCAAAATACAAACTGGAAAAATGTATTGAAAGCTTTGATAAATTTAAAACAAGCAAATATTACTAAAATAGAAGATTTATCAAATTTAAATACTCAAGATTTAGCGTTTTTAATAAAGCCAAGTGGATTTTATAATACTAAGGCAAAATATATTAAAAATTTTACTCAAAAATATTTTCAATATTTTAATTCTTTTGAGCTTTTTAAAGAAGAAGTTGATAGAGAATGGCTTTTGGATATTAAGGGTTTTGGTCAAGAAAGTGCTGATGGAATTTTAAATTATATATGCAAAAAAGAAGTTTTAGTAGTTGATGCTTATAGTGCAAAAATAGCTAATTATTTAGGCTATGAGTGTCAAAGTTATGATGAGTTGGCAGATTTTTTAAAAAAAGACATAGCTAAAAATCAACAAGAATTGTGTGTTTTATTAAAAAAAGAATGTAAATTATATGAGCTTTATCAAATTTTTCATGCTTTAATTGTTTCTTTTTGTAAAACACACTTTCAAGGTAAAAAACTTTCAGAGGATGGTGTATTTATTCTAGATCCTTTAAAATTTTAAATTTATTTTTTATTTAAAAAGTTATTTTTTTTACGATTAAAGTGCTATAATGTATTTAACTTCATAAAAAGGAGAAGTAATGAATACAAGTATAGTTGGAAAGCAATTTGAGCTAACTGAGTCTATAAAAGAGTATGTGGAAAAAAGCTTTGATGCTTTAAGTAAATATGGCTTAGATGTGATTTCTGCGCGTTGTGTTATAAGTGCTGATGAAAGGCATGGAAAGAAAGGATTTTGGGCTGAATTTAGCATTAATCTAGCCGGTATTAATACAGTGGTTGTAAAGCAAAAAGATAAAGACTTATACGCTGCTATAGATTTAGCTACTGATAGAATTTCTAAGGTTTTAAGAAGATTGCATGATAAAAATATTACCCATAAACATCAAGATGAGATAAAAGAAAATTTAGTATTACCGAGCTTGATTGAGGAAGATGAGATAGTTCCAACAGAACTTGAGCTATATAAGCCTTTGGAAATTGAAGAAGCGTTGGAAAAATTAAAAGCAAGTAAAGATATATTTTTAGTTTTTAATGACATAGATGCAAAAATGAGAGTGCTATATAAGAAAAAAGATGGTAAATTTGGTTTATTTTAAAAAATCTAGCCTTTTTTAAAGGCTAGATTTATTAGAAGAGTTTGTTAAAAATTTTATCTATTGCTTGATCTACTTTTTTACCTGTATTTTTAGCACCATCACTAGCATTTCCACCTATTGTATTAACAATAGAATTTACAACACTTTTTGTATCAAGACTTACTTTAGGATCTTGCGTTGTTCCTTTTATAACACCTTTGAAGTTTGCTCTATCAATGACGATATTAAAGGGAATGTTTAATTTGGTACTTTTTGTATCAACCTTACCTTTGCTAATATTTATATTGCTTCTATCAGCCACTAGGTTTAAATTTAAATCTATAAGATTTTTGTTGATATTTATTTTGGCTTCACCGTTGCGATATACATCTTGAGTGATATCTTTTTGTAAAAGTAACATTAAAGCACCTGTGATGAGATTTTTCTTAAGTCGCCCATCGGCTAAATTCATTAGCACCACACCACTTTCTTTTAAAAGATTATAGTCAATACTTAAATTTGATTTTGCTTGATAATAATCAGGTAAATCTAAGCTTTGAGTTAAATTTGAAAGATCGGTATTTTGCATTTTAGCGTTAAAAATATTATTTTTTAAAGTGGCATTTAACGAGCCGTTAAATATATTTTTACTATTAATACTTGCATCTATTAAAGCGTTTTTAAAATCAAATTTTCCTTCAAAATCAGCCTTGCCTTTTAAGTTTCTATCAACTAAAAATCCTAACTTAGAAAAATCTTGCAATGATATATTATAAGTGCTTGCTAGAGCCATTTGATTAAGATCAAATTTACCTTTTAATGAATTAATATTTGCAAATGAACTTAGAACTTTAGCGTTAAAATCAATGATTGATTTAGAAATTTTTCCATCAAGATTGATTTTTGCTGAAGTATTCTTTGGAAATTTTTTTTCTAAAAGTTTAGATAATTCTACTTCATTAAAAGAAGAATTAATATTTGCTTTAAAATCACCATTAATATTGTTAAAATCAAGTGACTTTAAGTCAATATCTGCATTTACATCACCAAATGCTAAAACTTTTTGTCCTATCAAAGGAAAAAGTTGTTCTAATTTTATATTATCAACTTTCGCTTGTAAATTTTTTCCATTGGATTTTGCATTGATAAGCCCTTGCATGATTTTAATATTTGCATCAAGATTTTGAATTTGATTTGACTTAAGATCAACTTTGGCATCTAAATTTAAAGGTCCATTGAGATCTTGTTTGGTTAAAGGTTTTAATTTGTTAAGATTATCCACAAAAGCACTAATTTGTACGTTTAAATCTTTGTTTGTAAGGTTATATGAACCTTTTAGTTGAGGTATTTTTGCTATGTTTGAATCAAGTAAAGCTTCATAATCAATCAAAGAATTTTTCGCATTTGCTTTAGCTTGTAAGTTAAAATTTGTTTTTGGAAAATCAAGATTGCTTAGTTTTTTAAATTCCATAACATTTATATTTGCATTGTTTAACCTAGTGTTTAGATTGAAATTTTTAAAATCAAGCCCTTGTGCTTTTAAATCTAAAACTAATTTAGAATTAATAAAAGCAGGTATGGATATGGTTTTTAAAAGTTCTGCTACTTCTATATTAGTTGTATTGATATTAAGATTATTATTTTCTAAAACAGCTTTTAAGTTACCACCAAATCCAAGTAAGTCAGCATCTAATTTTTGCAATTGATTGTTTGCAAAAATTAAATTACCTTGAATTTGACTTTTACCTTGGAGTTTCATTTTGGCTAGAGATGAAAATTGATTAAAATCATCTATTTTGATATCAAAATCACTAGTTAAGCTTTGTTTTGCTATATCATAAATGCTTTTTTGTGTATAAAGTTTGAAGAAGTTGCTTAAAATTTCACTTTTAGAAATAACTTCATTGCTTTGGATTAAAGATCTTATTTCACCTTTTATATAGCTTTGTTTTGGTAAGCTTAGATTAAAATCTTTTTCAATTAGAGTATTATTGATAGAACTTGTGTAAAAATTAATCAAAGCATTACCATTTGGTTTTAAATCTTTAGCTTGTATATCACTTATAATACTAATTTTTCCTTGAGCATATCTTGGTAGATTAGCAAAATCTAAAATTTGAGCCAAATCTATATTTTTACCAATAAATTCAAGATTTATAGGAGAAAAATCAACAATTTTTGCATCTAAGCTAAGATTAGAATCAAACAAAAACCCATTACCTTTTACTAAAAAATCATTACTTTTACCTACAGCACTACCTTTAAATGTAAAATCTTTATCACTTTTTAAGCCAAGATTTTGAATATAGTTTTGTTTAAGTCCTAAAAGATAGTTTAAATCAAATCCTAGTCTTAAAGGTGATATACCACCTTCTATGTTAGCAAAAAATTTATCATCAATGTTTGCTTTAATGTCAAGTTGTGAAAAACTAATTTTAAAATTTTCAAATTTAACATTCATACCACTTTTTTGAGCAATAATCGTTTCGATTCTTGGCTTTAAAAAAGCATTACCCATGCTTGTAAATAATAATGTATATATAGCTAGAAATGCTATACACACTACACCTAAAAGAATGTAAAGAATT
Source organism: Campylobacter sp. IFREMER_LSEM_CL1846 (assembly GCF_025772105.1). NCBI lineage: Bacteria > Pseudomonadati > Campylobacterota > Epsilonproteobacteria > Campylobacterales > Campylobacteraceae > Campylobacter > Campylobacter sp. IFREMER_LSEM_CL1846. Next base: position 56,206 of record NZ_JAKMRM010000001.1, read on the forward strand.
TTTTTCATGAGAAACCTTTATAATGATATATCATATAAATTTAGTGATATAGACTAAACTTATATGATATATTTTACTTAATTTATTGACAATTAACTTTCTTTAATGTATAATTCTATCACTCAAAAACAAAGAGTGCTAAAAAATGGCACATTTTAGAAAGGATAAAAAATGAATTTTCAACCTCTAGGAAAGCGTATTTTAGTAAAACGCTTAGAAGAAATGAAAACTACTGCTTCTGGGATTATTATACCAGATAATGCTAAAGAAAAACCATTAAATGGTGAAGTTGTTGCAGTAAGCAAAGAAATAGAAGATATTAAGGTAAATGATAAAGTAATGTTTGCAAAATACGGTGGAACTGAAATTAAACTTGATAATGAAGAGTATTTAGTTCTTAATGTTGAAGATGTTTTAGGGATTATTAAATAAAAAAGGATAAAAAATGGCAAAAGAAATATTTTTTTCAGATGAAGCAAGAAATAAACTTTATGAAGGTGTTAAAAAACTTAATGATGCTGTAAAAGTCACTATGGGGCCACGCGGTCGTAATGTATTAATCCAAAAAAGTTTTGGTGCTCCAACTATCACAAAAGATGGTGTGAGTGTGGCTAAAGAAGTGGAATTAAAAGATTCTTTAGAAAATATGGGTGCTTCTTTAGTTAGAGAAGTAGCTAGTAAAACAGCTGATCAAGCAGGTGATGGAACAACAACAGCAACAGTTTTAGCGCATGCTATTTTTAAAGAAGGTTTGAGAAATATTACAGCAGGTGCTAATCCTATCGAAGTTAAAAGAGGTATGGATAAAGCTTGCGAAGCTATAGTAGCTGAACTTAAAAAACTTTCTCGTGAAGTTAAAGATAAAAAAGAAATAGCTCAAGTTGCGACAATTTCTGCAAATTCAGACGAGAAAATCGGAAATTTAATCGCTGATGCTATGGAAAAAGTTGGAAAAGATGGTGTTATCACTGTTGAAGAAGCAAAATCAATCAATGATGAATTAAATGTAGTTGAAGGTATGCAATTTGATAGAGGTTATTTAAGCCCATATTTCATTACAAATACTGAAAAAATGACAGCTGAATTGCAAAATCCTTTCATTTTGTTATTTGATAAAAAAATTGCCAACTTAAAAGATTTATTACCAATTTTAGAACAAATTCAAAAAACAGGAAAACCACTTTTAATTATAGCTGAAGACATTGAAGGCGAAGCTTTGGCAACTTTAGTTGTAAATAAATTAAGAGGTGTTTTAAATATTTCAGCAGTTAAAGCTCCTGGCTTTGGCGATAGAAGAAAAGCTATGCTTGAAGATATTGCTATTTTAACAGGTGGTGAAGTGATTTCTGAAGAGCTTGGAAGAACTTTAGAAAGTGCTAGTATTCAAGATTTAGGTCAAGCTTCAAGCGTGATTATTGATAAAGACAATACAACTATTGTAAATGGTGCAGGTGAAAAAGCAAATATTGATGCAAGAATTAACCAAATCAAAGCTCAAATTGCTGAAACAAGTTCAGATTATGATAGAGAAAAATTACAAGAAAGATTAGCTAAATTAAGCGGCGGTGTAGCGGTGATTAAAGTTGGTGCGGCTACTGAAACTGAAATGAAAGAGAAAAAAGATAGAGTTGATGATGCATTAAGTGCTACAAAAGCTGCAGTTGAAGAAGGTATAGTAATAGGTGGTGGCGCTGCATTAATCAAAGCAAAATCAAAAATCAGCTTGAATTTGCAAGGTGATGAAGCTATTGGTGCAGCTATTGTAGAAAGAGCATTAAGAGCACCTTTAAGACAAATTGCTGAAAATGCTGGATTTGATGCTGGTGTAGTTGTAAATACAGTAGAAAATAGTAAAGAAGAAAATACTGGTTTTGATGCTGCAAAAGGTGAATATGTAAATATGCTTGAAAGCGGTATTATCGATCCTGTTAAAGTAGAAAGAGTAGCCTTACTTAATGCGGTATCAGTAGCTAGTATGCTTTTAACAACTGAAGCTACAATTAGCGAAATTAAAGAAGATAAACCTGCTATGCCTGATATGAGTGGTATGGGCGGTATGGGAGGCATGGGTGGTATGATGTAATACCATCTTTTTTACTTCTTTTTGGAGTTGCTTTTTATAGCAACTCTTTTAAATTCTTTTATATTTTTTCATACTCGTTTTATTTTGTTATAATAGATGTAAAATTATAAGGATTTTACATGAAAAATTTACAAGAAGAGCAATTTTCTAACTCAAAATATATTAAACCTAAAAGATATACTTATATAGGTAAAGATAACAAAAAATATACTTGGGATTTTATAGAAGCATTAGATAGTGTTTCTGTTTTTTTATATCATACTCAAAAAGATTCTTTTGTTTTTGTAAAGCAATTTAGAATTCCTTTATGGGATTATCAAAAACGCAATAACTTAAATTTAAACGAGATGGGATTTAGCATAGAGCTTTGTTCAGGTCTTGTTGATAAAGATTTGAGTTTAGAGGAAATAGCTAAAGAAGAATGTGTTGAAGAACTAGGTTATGCTCCTAAGGTTGTAGAAAAAATAGGGGAATTTTATACAGGTTTTGGTTCAGGTGTTAGTAGACAATTTTTATTTTTTGCTGAAATTAATGAAGATGATAAAATTGGTAATGGTGGTGGAATTGAGGGGGAGGATATCCAAGCAGTATGGATAAAAAGAAAAGATTTTGAAAAGTTTTCTAAAGAAAATCCTATAAAAACTCCTTTACTTGAGTATGCGTATTTATGGTTTAAGGGTAAGAATTAATCTTACCTCTTTTTATTTTTCCTCTTTATTTTCAATATTTAGATCTTTTTCATCAAGCATTTCTTTAAAGATTCCAAATAAATCTTCAGAAGCCTTTTCAGCATTAGAGCATTTATCTAAAATTTGATTTTGTACTAGTTTATCACTTGTATCTTCATTATGTGCTAAAGCAACGGCTTGGTTCATATTTTCATGTACTTTTTGATGTGGTAAATTTAACTTACCAAAAGCTCTTCCGCCAGAAAATCTTTCCTTGCCAATACCAGCAATCCATTTTGCAAGTCTGCAACTTAAGTGATCAGATAAAGTTTTTCCTGAAGCATGAATAATTTCATTATATCCATTTAATTTAAATGCAATATGATCTAGTTTTGCTAGTGATATGAATATTTCAGAGGTAATGCTTTTAGCGTGAGAACTAGTTGAATTTGCATTAGAAATTAATTGAGCAAAATTACTAGAGAATTTTACTATATGCTCATTAGATTCTAATGATACTTTTTCTACTTGTTCACTTTGTCCATACATCTCATCAGCATTTTGTTTTAATAGGTTAATATTTAATTCTACTTCAGAAGTTGCTTTTTGTGTTTTTTCAGCAAGTTTTCTTACTTCATCAGCAACAACAGCAAAGCCTCTGCCGTGTTCTCCTGCTCTAGCAGCTTCGATTGCGGCATTTAGTGCTAAAAGATTGGTTTGATCGGATACATCTTTGATTAAGTTAATAACATTAGTAATCTCATCAACGCTGCGGTGTAAATTTCCCGCTGTATCTCTTGAGCGATTAGCTGATTCTATAATGCTTTGAAGTGAAGATATGATAGAGTGAGTTATTGAATTTAACTCTTGCATATCTTTTAAAGAGGAATCAGAATATTGAGAAATCATTTCCGCTTTATTAACATTTTCCTGCATATCACTTTGAACATTTGCAATACCTTTTAAAACACCATTTAATAGCATTTCCAAAAGATTTGTTTCAAGTTCAGTTTTTCCGCAATTTCCTTGAAGTTGTTTTTCATAATTTTTAATTAATTCTTGTTTTTCTGAAAGAAGTCTTTTGTTTTCTTCTTCTAGTTCTTTGATTTTATTTTGTAAATTTTCAAAGTCTTGTGATAATTGACTTTTTTTCCCAAACATATTTAATCCTTAAAAGTTAAAAAAATCGGTAGAAATTATTTTTTATAATTTGATAAATAAGTATTTAATTCATCCTTTAATTTTAACTTTTCTTTCTTTAGATTTGCTATTTCTAAGCTATCTAGATGAATTCTACCTTCTTCTGCATCTTTGATTTTGTGATCAAGTTTGTTGTGCTCTTCAAACAACTTATCAAAATGCATATCCTTGCCTTTTAACTCGGTGATTAAATCCCTAAATTCATGTAGCATGTAAGCCTCCTTTTTTTGAAATTTTATTGTTATTGATTATAGCTTAAATAAGTTAAATGTATTTTAACTCGTCAGGTTTTTGTTTATTTTTAATAATCTTTTTAGCTATTTTTATACTATCTGCTGTACCAACGATTAACAATTTTGCACCAGTGCCTATTAAAGTGTCTCCTCTTGGCATAGGGGTAAATTTTTTATTTTCCAAAATTCCTACTATGCTAACATTTGCCATATCTCTTAAATGGATTTCTTTTAGTCTTTTAAATCTTACCCATGACTCGTCAGGAATTTTAACCTCTTCTAAATCAATAGGGCTATTTTTTTTGTAAAGATAATTTTCTAATAAATTTTCCATATCAGGTCTTGCTGACATAGCACTAAGTCTTTGTGCGACCAATTTTGTAGCAGAAACTATGGAATTTGCTCCAAGTTTTTTTAGTTTTTCAGTTTCGTCTTCATTGCTTGAGCTAGCTAGTATAAAATAAGGATTGATTCTTTGTAATTCTTTTTCAAACAATCTCACTGAAGCAATGATGGCTATATTATCTGCTATGTTATTGCTAAGAGTAATTACACCTTTTGCGCTAGAAAGATTGGTCTTTAAAAAGGCTATATTTGTATGTGGAGCACTTTCTATATAATAAGGATAATTGTATTTTTCAGCTATCTCGCTAAAATTTTCTATTTCATCAACAACAACAAAAGGAATGTGATTTTCTTTGAATTGCTGTGCTAGTTCTATGGTAAAATCATTGTGATAGCATATTACAAAATGATTTTTTAATCTTGCAACTTTATGAAGCATTCTTCTCTCCTTGATTATTTTAGACAAGATTCCTTTTTTTACTATTTCTATCACTAAACCCATGCAAAAAGTAAATATTGTAAAAGTTAATAATACATATATAACGGTAAAAATTCTACCCGCTGTTGGTATGGGATTGACTTCAGTGTAGCCTAAAGTGGTAAATGTCATACCAGCTTGGTAAATAGCATCATTGAGATTATAATTACTTGTAAGCATATAACCAAAAGCTCCAATTAGTGTCATTATTACGACAGCAATAAGAGGAATTCTTAAAAATCTAAGTTGCTCGTAAAGCTCGTCATTGAGGTTGATTGAAGGTTTTGGAGAAGGGGACCAATTGAGGAATTTTTGTAGCTTTTTCAAAAAAGACATAATAATTCCTCGTTTATATTAAGGATTATTTGCTACTCTGTTTTTTAAGTGTTCTTAAAGTTGAAGCAGCAACTCTAACTTTTCTAGTAGTTCCATCTTCTAAAGTAATACGAACTGTTCTTAAATTTGGCAAAAAGCGTCTTTTAGTTTTGTTGTTAGCATGGCTAACATTGTTACCTACCATAGGTCCTTTTCCTGTAATTTGGCAAATTCTTGACATAAATTTTTCCTTATGAAATAAAAATAATTTTTAGCATTATATCTAAAGCAAGCTTAAAAAAATCAAATATTATTAAAAATACATAAAGAAAATTTGATAATAAGTATGATAAAATTATTTTTTATTTTATTGGAGATATATAATGTATGTAGCGCCAAGTTTATTGTCTGCAAATTTTTTAAACTTAGAAAATGAGATTAAAGAAGTATCTCAAGCGGGAGCTGATTTGTTGCACATTGATGTGATGGATGGACATTTTGTGCCAAATCTTACTTTTGGTCCTTGTGTGATTGAAAATATTTCAAAAATTACTTCAGTACCTTTAGATGTGCATTTAATGGTGCATAATGTTAGTAGTTTTGTAGATTTATTTATACCTATAAAACCAAAATTTATTAGTTTTCATTTAGAAGCTGAAAACCATCCTATTAGGGTGTGTGAGTATATAAGAAAAAACGGCATTCATCCTGCTATTGTATTAAATCCACATACTCCAGTTTCAAGCATAGAACATATTTTAGAATTTGTAGATATGGTGCTTTTAATGAGTGTTAATCCAGGCTTTGGCGGGCAAAGTTTTTTACCTTTGGTGTATAATAAAATTCGCCAGTTGAGAGAAATGATAGATAGGAAAAATCTTAAAGTTTTTATAGAGGTTGATGGTGGGGTAAATGGCTTAAATGCACCTGATTTGGATGAAGCAGGAGCTGATATTTTGGTCGCGGGTAGTTATATTTTTTCTTCGCAAGATAAAAAAACAGCAATTAATTCTTTAAAGCTTGAATTTTGAGCCAACAACAAATCGATGATTTAATCATCAAGCTAAGCAAAGAAAACAAACCTTTTCCTTGGGTTTTAAAAGAACTTGCAAAAATAGAAGAATTAAACCACTATGATTTTGATTTATATATTTTTGAGCTTTTAGGACTAGGGGTAGAGCTTAATGCACAAAATTGTTTGTGTTTAAAAAGTAAAAATAAAAAAATAAAAGATGAGATATTTTGTGTTGTAGATATTGAAAGTACCGGCGGGATAAAAAGTGGTCAAATTTTAGAAATAGGTGCTGTAAAAATTCAAAATTATAAAGAAATTGATAGATTTGAGAGTTTTGTAAAAGTAGAAAGCATACCTGAAAATATTACAGAATTAACTGGGATTAGTTTAGATATGGTAGAAAATGCTCCTTCTTTGAAAGCTGTGTTAAATGATTTTAAGTTATTTTTAAAAGATAGCATTTTTGTAGCACACAATGTGCGTTTTGATTATCATTTTATATCTAAAGCTATGTATGAAAATGATTTTGGAGTGCTTTTAAATAGAAGATTATGTACTATTGATTTAGCTAAAAAATGCATTGAAAGTCCCAAATACGGCCTTGATGCTCTAAAAGAGTTTTTGTGTATTGAAAGTAAGCATCATAGAGCTTTAAGTGATGCTTTGGCCGCAAGTGAAATTTTGAAATACTGTCTTAAAAAAATTCCTTTTTACATTAAAACTACTGAAGAATTGTTACATTTTAGCAAGCAAGCTAAAAATCAAACAAAAAAATAAACTTTGTTTTGTATTTATTGCTATACTTCTTTTGCATAAATGACGGGAGCTTGTGATACAGGCTGAGAGTAAGCTAAAAGCTTAGACCGCACCAGAACTAGGTAATACTAGCGTTGGGATAATTTATCAACTACTCACATACCCTTCATTTATCCAAAATTATTTCAAGGATAAATTCAAATGAAAACTCAAATGTCTTATGCAAAAGAAGGAATTTTCACAAAGCAAATGCAAATTGTTGCACAAAAAGAACAAGTAAGTGAAGATTTTTTACTTGAAAATATAGCATGTGGAAAAATCATCATTCCTGCAAATATCAACCATAAAGCATTAGATCCAAATGGTATCGGTTATGGACTTAAAACAAAGGTAAATGTAAATTTAGGTGTTTCAAATGATTGTGTAGATTATAGTGAAGAGATGAAAAAGGTAGAATTGGCTCACAAATTTAATATAGAAGCTATTATGGATCTTAGTAATTATGGTAAAACTAGTCGTTTTAGAGATGAGCTAATTGCTACTTCAAAAGCTATGATAGGTACTGTGCCTGTTTATGATGCGGTAGGTTTTTTAGAAAAAGATTTAAAAGATATTAAAGCAAAAGATTTTTTAGATGTAGTATATCATCATGCTAAAAGTGGAGTGGATTTTATGACAATTCACGCAGGGATAAATTCTCGTGCTGCTAGGGTTTTTAAAGAGTGTGATAGGATTACTAATATAGTTTCAAGAGGAGGTTCAGTTCTTTATGCTTGGATGCAAATGAATGATGCTGAAAATCCATTCTATGAATATTATGATGATTTGCTTGCTATATGTAAGGAATTTGATGTGACACTTTCTTTGGGTGATGCACTAAGACCTGGTTGTACTCATGATGCAAGTGATGGAGCTCAAATTGCTGAACTTATCGAACTTTCGTTATTAACTAAAAGAGCATGGGCTCAAGATGTACAAGTAATGATAGAAGGACCTGGTCATATGGCTATTAACGAAATAGAAGCTAATATGCAACTTGAAAAAAGAATTTGCAATGGAGCTCCATTTTATGTTTTAGGACCATTAGTTACTGATATAGGTGCAGGATATGATCATATAAGTGGAGCAATTGGTGGAGCAGTTGCAGCAGCAGCTGGCGCTGATATACTTTGTTATGTAACTCCTGCTGAACATTTAAGACTTCCAAATTTAGAAGATGTAAGAGATGGTATAGTAGCAACTAAAATAGCAACTCATGCAGGAGATATAGCCAAGCTTCCCAAAGAAAGAAAAATAGATGATGAAATGAGTAAAGCAAGACAAGATATTGATTGGGAAAAAATGTTTAAATTAGCAATTGATGGAGAAAAGGCTAAGAAAATGTTTAATGAAAGAAAGCCTGAAGAACTTAATTCTTGTTCAATGTGTGGAAAAATGTGTGCTATGAACACTATGAATAAAATTTTAAAAGGTGAGGATGTAAGTTTGATAAAAGAATAAACCCTCGATTGCGAGGGTTTATTTTGATTAATCTATTACTTTATAATTATAAGGTTTTAGATTTTTATCATCTTCAAGAAGTTTTGCTGGTGGATTACCATTTACTTCTTGGTGTTTATAGTAGCGATCACCTGCTTTATTACCATTTAGATCTACTTTATAGTGAATTTCACCTGGATTTAATTTTTGAATATCTTCAAAACCTAAATTTGAAGTTTTGAAATCTTTAATGCCATTTTTGGCTGCAATTTCTGCTAGCTTAGTTTGTCCTTGTCTTGACATATCAACTGATTGTAAAAGCATTCTTGAAGCTTCTCTAGGATTGTGGAAACCTGTTGAGTTTTCAGCACCTACAAAGTCTGCTCTAATTTGAGATTTTCTATGTAGTTCTAATACTTCTTTTAATTCAGTCGAAATTTTAGCATCATCTGCTTTGCCATCAGTTTGAAATTTAGGCATTTTTCCAAGTTCTGCACGAATAGTTTCTATATCTTTAATCAAGCTTACTAAAGAATATTCAGCTGTTCTTAAATCATGGGCTACTGAATTTTGAATATCTTTTACTTGTTTAGCTAGATAGCTTTCGCTTTGAGTGTGACAAGTTTTACAAGCTGAGTTAATATCAACTAAAGGTGAAGTAATATTGTGGTTAGTAACTTTTTTTGCACCTTTTCTAATATAAGGCATATGACAATCTGCACAACTTATACCATTTGCAGCATGTACTCCACCACTATAAAGTTCGCTTTCTGGGTGTTGAATTTTAATCATTGGCGCTTTTGTGATTTTATGAACCCAATCACTTGGAAAATTTTCTCTATTTTTTTCATAATAATCATCAATCATTTCTATTCTAAATGGCTCGCCTTTTTTCCACTCACTCCATGGAAATGCTAGCTCTATACCATCAACTTCGATTTCAACTGGCTTGTTACCATCTCTCCAAGAATCAAACTCATCATAAGTTTTTTGAGTGCCATTCCACCATTTTTTAGAACTATCATTAGCAATACTTTCGCCTATAGTTTTCACTTTAGTGCCTGTTGGTTTGAAGTAGTATTCAACATGACATTGAGAGCATACTAAAGTTCTCATTTCGCTTCTTGAAGCTTTAATGCCTTGTTTTTCGTCTGCTTCATAACCTCTTGAAATTAATGCTTTAATTAAAGCTGGTCTTGTAAGTCTTAAACTCATATCTGTTGGGTTGTGGCAATCTGCGCATGTTACACCCATTCTTTTTCCACCATGAGGTCCGCTGTGTTCAGGTGAGTTTTCTTTAGCTCCATTTACAGCTGGGATAGTTTTAACCATAGTCCAATATTTTGCAGAGTTAAATGCTACCCAATCACCTTTTGCAGTGTTGTTTAAAAGCCATGGAGTCCATCCGCTATGGCAGTTCATACAAGCCGTTGGTTGACCGCCAAATCCTGTAAAACCATGTGCATTTAAGAAATCTTTATTATTTCTAGCTGTATCCATTTGATCTACTTGAACCCAAAAGTGTCCTCTTTCTTCATTTGCATCAATGCTAAATGGATAACCTGCCCAAAGAACAGTTAGTTGTGGATAGCGAATAAGCTTTGAATAAGCTAAATTTCCACCAAATTCTGTTGCATTAGGTGTTTGTTTTTCTACTGCTGTGTGCATGTCTAAATAATCAGGAAAGTTCTTTCCCCAGTAATCAAAAGTAGGATTTTCATCACCAAGTTTTACAATTTCTTGTGAAATGATCCCGCCTACTGAATCATTTGTTTTAGCTGTAATGTCCTGATTAAGCCATAATACACCTGCAATAGCTACTATAGTAGCACTTATAGCACTATATAAAATGCCTTTGTTATTCATTAAATACTCCTTTCATTTAAAATCCTCTCTTGTGACCAACACCTTGGTGGCAAGATACACAACTTAAAGCATTATCTTTATGTGGATCTAGGGTAGGGTTGATAGTGTTACTCGCAATTTCTTTGTGACATTCTATACAGTTATTTTGGACTATTTCTTTACTTTTTGCATTTGCACTCAAATGTGTAGGTAAAGAATCTAGTTTGAAAGTAAATGCATAAGCATGTCCTAAGCCACTTTGAGCTTTAGCAATCCATTTTTCAAAAAAGCTATGTGGCAAATGGCAATCATTACAGGTTGCTCTTGGTTTACCATCAACTTCTTTAGAGTGCGAAGCTTTTAAATAATCATTATAAACCTCGTTCATAATATGGCAATTATTACAGCTTTCACTAGCATCGCTAAAATAAGAAGTGCCCTTAGCATTATGGAAAGTATACATTCCAACTCCTGCTAAAATTACAAGTAAGAAGAGGAAAACAGCAAAAAGTTTTGAGTTTGCTTTTTTCAAAGTCTCTCCTTTGAATGAAGTTTAAGTTACAAGAACTTGTGTATAATTATATAACACCATAAAGGTAAAAAAGTAAATATATATTTATTAATCATTTATTATTTTTTTAATAAGATAAAAAAAGTGTTATTTTTTTTTATATAATTATATTTACTATTATACAAATAAAATAAATTTTAATGAAAGAAATACTAAAATATAAATATCTAGAAATAAAGGTAGGTATATCATGCAAATTCAACCATCAATGTATATTAACAGAGAACTTTCTTGGCTTGCGTTTAATTCTCGTGTTTTAGATCAATGCTCTAAAGATCTTCCTTTGCTTGAAAAACTTAAATTTATTGCTATATACTGTACAAATTTAGATGAGTTTTATATGATAAGAGTGGCTGGATTAAAACAACTTTTTGTGGCAGGAATAAGCACAACAAGCAATGATGAAATGACTCCTCTTGCGCAACTTAAAGCTATTAGAAATTATCTACATGAAGAAAAATATGTAGTAGAGCAGTATTTTACTAAAATTACCCAAGATTTAGAAAAAGAAAATTTATTTATTCGCTCATACGAAGAACTTGATGAGGATTTAAAACAGCAATGTAATGAGCATTTTTTTTCTAATATTTTTCCTGTGATAGTTCCAATTGCAGTTGATGCAACTCATCCTTTTCCGCATTTAAATAACCTTTCATTTTCTTTAGCGGTAAAACTTTGTGATCCTATGCACCCTGAACTTTTAAAATTTGGCATGATACGCATACCTAGGGTTTTACCAAGATTTTATCAAGTAAGTTCTAATATTTATGTGCCTATAGAAAGTATAGTACGCTATCATACTGAGCATATTTTTCCTGGCTATAAGCTCTTATCTTCTGCTGCTTTTAGAGTAACTAGAAATGCAGATATGGAAATAGAAGAAGAAGAAGCTGATGATTTTATGTTGATTTTAGAGCAGGGTTTAAAACTTCGTAGAAAAGGTGCTTTTATACGCTTGCAAATAGAAAAAGGCGCAGATGAGCAGTTGATTGAATTTTTAAGTTCTCATATGAATATTTTTCATAAAGATATTTATGAGTATAATATACTTTTAAATTTAGCTTCATTATGGCAAATCATTTCCAACAAAGAATTTACACATTTGCTAAATCCTATGTATACACCAAAAATTTTACCACCTTTTGGGGATAATGTATCTATATTTAGTGCAATAGATAAACAAGATATTTTGGCTATACAGCCTTATGAGAGTTTTGAGCCTGTATATCAATTTATCAAAGAGGCAAGTAAAGATCCTAAGGTTGTTTCTATAAGAATGACTCTTTATAGAGTAGAAAAAAATTCAAACATAGTTCAAGCTTTAATTGATGCAGCAAGCGATGGCAAACAAGTTACTGTAATGGTAGAATTAAAAGCGCGTTTTGATGAGGAAAATAACTTGCATTGGGCAAAATCATTAGAAAATGCAGGGGCTCATGTGGTATATGGAATCACTGGTTTTAAAGTGCATGCAAAAGTAGCTCAAGTGATTAGAAAAGAAGGGGATAAATTAAAAATTTATAATCATTTAAGTACGGGTAATTACAATGCAAGTTCAGCTAAAATTTATACTGATGTGAGTTATTTTACTTCAAAAGAAGAATATTCTCAAGATACTACAACTTTTTTTCACATACTTTCAGGATATAGTAAAAGTCGTCGTTTAAAGACTTTATCAATGAGTCCAAAGCAAATCAAAGAAAGAATTTTAGATATGATAGCTACTGAAGCAAGCTATGGAAAAGATGGAGTAATCATAGCCAAAATGAATGCTTTGGTAGATGGTGATGTGATTAAAGCTTTATATGAAGCTTCAAATAAAGGTGTTAAAATAGATCTTATTGTGCGTGGAATTTGTTGTTTAAGACCTGGAGTAAAAGGATATAGTGAAAATATAAGAGTTAGAAGTATAGTGGGAAAATATTTAGAGCATGCTAGAATTTTATATTTTAAACATACAACACCAAATTATTTTATTTCAAGCGCTGATTGGATGCCAAGGAATTTAGAAAGAAGACTAGAATTAATGACTCCTATTTTTGATGAGCATTCTCGTGCAAAATTGGCTCAAATTTTAAAACTACAATTAAGCGACAATGATTTAGCTTATGAGTTAGACAACGAGGGAAGATATCGTAAGGTTATTTTAAATGAGACAGAAAAAATCAACAATTCTCAACAAACTTTAGAAGAGTATATTAGTAGAATTTTTAATACCTTGAAAAAAGATACTGATCACAGCAGGGCGACGCACTTAGCAACGAAGCTTTTTAGAGATAGCTAATCCTTGCTTTTTTAGCAAGGATTATTTCCAACCTTCTATGTAGTTTTTAAGTTTTCTACCAACTTTTGGGTGTTTAAGTTTTTTTATAGCTGAGCTTTCTATTTGTCTTACTCTTTCTCTTGTGACATTTAATTCTTTACCGATTTCTTCTAAAGTTCTATCACTTTCATCATCCATTAAGCCAAAACGCATTCTAATAACAGCCTTTTCTCTATCATTAAGCTGATCTAAAACTTCATCAATTTGTTCTTTTAAATCATCTTTTAAGATGTGATCCATAGGTGAAATTGAGGTTCTATCTTCTACAAAATCTCCAAATTTACCATCATCCTCGTTGCTAATAGGTGCTTCTAGGGAAATTGGTTCTTTAGTAATTTTAATAACTTGTTTTACTTTATCTATACTAAGTCCTACTTCTTTTGCAATAATACTTACATCCGGTTCTTTACCTTCTTTTTGTAAATACTCGCGAATGATTTTATTGATTTGATTGATAGTTTCTATCATATGAATAGGAATTCTTATAGTTCTTGCTTGATCGGCAATTGCTCTTGAAATAGCTTGTCTAATCCACCAAGTTGCATAGGTTGAAAACTTATAACCGCGTTTGTATTCAAATTTATCTACCGCTTTCATTAAGCCTATGTTGCCTTCTTGGATTAAATCTAAAAATGGTAATCCGCGGTTAGTATATCTTTTAGCAATGCTTACAACTAAGCGTAAATTTGATTTTGCCATTCTAGTTTTAGCCTCATCAGATATTTTTTTACCGCGTTTGATTTGCTCTAGAATTTCTTTTAATTGATCTTTTTCTAAATCAAAAGAATTTTGACTAGCTTCTTTAGTTTGAATAAGTTTTTTAATCTCCATATAAGTGCTTACCATGGTAGTTTCTAAAGCACGCTCGGCTATTTCTTCTTTGCTAAGTTTGGTAATATCTTTTAAAATATCTTGGTGTCTTTGTTTTAATTCTTCTGAAAACATCGGTAAGCGATACTCTAAGCGTTTTAATTCTTTATCAAATTCCTCATCACTTTTTAATGCCGTTTCCATAGATTTTACTATTTCAGAAATAAGTTTTGATGTTGGACCTAGATCCATTAGTTTTTCTTTTAGTATATTTTTCTTAAAAGCAATTATGAGTTTATCTAATAGTTCATCGTCATTTTTTTCTGCATTAATAGTAGATATAGTTTTTAACCATTCTTTTTTTGCTTTTTCTAATGCTTTAAAGCTTTCTATGACTTTTAGAGTTCTTTCATCTTCTTTTTTATTTGTTTTTTTAGGTTTTTTTTCATTAGAATTTTCATTTTCCTCATTTTCGTTTTCTTCTTCAGAGTCTATTTCTTCATCGCTTTTATCATCATCGCTTTTATCATCATCCTCAAAGCTTTTAAAAAGCTCTTTCACTCTTCTTTCTCTATTAATTAAAGGTTCTTTATAATCAAGTATAAAATCAATCAAATAAGGCACAGAACAAAAAGCATCGATGATAATGTCTTCGCCTAGCTCAATCTTTTTAGAAATTTCAATTTCTTCATCTTTGTTTAAAAGAGCAATTTGTCCCATTTCTCTTAAATACATTCTTACAGGAGAGTCTGATCTGCTCCACTCAAGTAAATCATTTTCATTGGCTAAATCAAATTCATTTTCCAAACTTGTATCTTGTAATTTTTGTTTTTCCTCTTGTAGCTTTTTTGCTTCTTCTAAATTTCTTTTTTTGGCAATTTCAGCTGAAGAGATTAATTCTACTTTATATTTATCCATTAGATCACGGATTTTTTTCGCACTTGTTGCGTTTGGAAGCTTTGCAAAATACTTGACAAGTTTTTCATATGTGATATAATCTTTAGAATTTTCTTTGAAAAGTTCTTCTAAAACATTAGTTTCATTAGCCATGGATACCCCTTGTATTTAAGTAATGAGTGTAAAACTAAATATTATGCCTAAAAATTAATTAAAAACAAATAAAAATATTTTGGAACGACTTTTGCTTTGTTAGTGAAAAATTAAGATTTTAGTTAGGAAAAATAATGCAAAATGGGTATTATCAAGCCACCGGTGCTATGGTTACGCAATTTAATCGCTTAGATGTTGTAACTAACAATCTAGCAAATGTAAATACAAGTGGCTATAAAAGAGATAATGTTGTTATTGCAGATTTTAAAAGGATTTTTAAAGAAACTCAAGATGAGTTACCTATACAAAATCACACAAGAGATGCTGCAAGATTTGTTAATACAACTATAGATAGAGTTCCGCAGGTTAATCATGTCTATACAAATTTTAGTGTAGGTTCTATGAAAATGACGCATAATCCTTTGGATTTAGCTCTTACTCGCGAAGATACTTTTTACTTGATTAAAACAAATAATGGAGAAATAAGATTAAGTCAAGATGGAAATTTCCAACTTGATGATGAGGGTTATTTGGTAAATCGTCAAGGATACAGAGTTTTAAGCAGTGATTATTTTAATAATCCCGAAAATGATGGCGTACGCATAGGAGATTCTACTTCTTTTATTAATGTGGATAAAAATGGAATCATCAGTGCAGCCAATCAAAATATTGCAAGATTATTTGTAGCACAAGTTGATGATTTAAGAGATTTGCAAAAAGATGGCGATAATATGTATAAAATTGATAATTTAAACAAGATTAGAGATTTACCAAATTCAAATGCCATTAAGCAAGGTTTTACTCAAGGATCAAATGTTAATCCAGTTACAGAAATGGTAGGATTAATTGAGGCAAATAGAATGGTTGAGATGTATCAAAAAGTTATGACATCTCATATGGATGATTTAAATCAAGAAGCTATTAATAAATTAGCAAGTACTAAATAAACTAAGGATAGATAAAATGTTAAGATCATTATACACAGCAGCATCAGGGATGGTATCGCAACAAACACAAATTGATGTGACTTCAAATAATATTTCAAATGTTAATACAGTAGGTTATAAAAAATCGCGTGCAGAATTTGCAGATTTGATGTATCAAACGATGAAATATGCAGGAACTTCAACCTCAAGCACCACAAAACATCCAAGCGGCATTGAAGTAGGGCTTGGAGCAAGAGTAACAGCTGTAAGTAAAATTTTTAGTGAAGGTAGTTTAAAACAAACATCAACTTCAGGTCTTGATATGGCAATTGCTGGTAATAATGGCTTTTTCCAAATTCAAATGCCTGATGGAACTATAGCTTATACTAGAAATGGTCAATTTACTAAAGATGCTGAAGGAAACATAGTAAATTCAGATGGTTATAGACTTTTACCGGAAATGACTATACCTGAAGATGCTATTGCTATAAATGTTGCAAGCGATGGGACAGTTTCAGTAATGCAGCCAGGAAATACAGCTGAAACTCAAATAGGACAAATTGAACTTGTAAATTTTATCAATCCTGCAGGTTTACATGCTTTAGGGGATAACCTTTTAGTAGAAACTGATGCAAGTGGGGCGCCTATTGCAGGTATAGCGGGCGAGAACGGTTTTTCTGTCATCAAACACGGCTTTGTGGAGCTTAGTAATGTTCAACTTGTAGAGGAAATGACTGATCTTATTACAGGACAAAGAGCTTACGAAGCAGGCTCAAAAGCAATCACTACAAGTGATGATATGCTTGGAATTGTAAATCAATTAAAACGCTAGAATTAACTAGCGTTTATAATATGTAAAAATATTTAAAAATATACTAAAAAACTCCTATTTATAAATACTTATAAAATATTCTTTTTTATAATTTAAATTTTATCATTAATGTAGTAATATTTTTTAGATGTATTAAAATACATTGAATAAACAATAACGAGGGATATAATGAACAGAAGAGATTTCATTAAAAACACCGCTATTGCTAGTGCTTGTGGTGTTGCAGGTCTTAGTGTTCCAAGTAGTGTACTTGCTAATACTGAGAATAAATGGCGTTGGGATAAGGCTGTTTGTAGATTTTGTGGTACAGGCTGTGGAATTTTAGTTGCAAGTTTAGATGGTAAAATTGTTGCTGTAAAAGGAGATCCAGCAGCTCCTGTAAATCGTGGATTAAATTGTATTAAAGGTTATTTTAATGCAAAAATTATGTATGGAGAAGATCGCTTAGTAACACCTTTACTTCGCGTAAATGCAAAAGGTGAGTTTGATAAAAATGGAAAATTTCAACAAGTTTCTTGGCAAAGAGCCTTTGATGAAATGGAAAAACAATTTAAAAAAGCTTACAAAGAAAAAGGTGTTGAAGGAATTGGAATTTTTGCAAGTGGTCAATATACTATACAAGAAGGATATGCTGCTGCAAAATTAGTAAAAGCTGGTTTTAGATCAAACAATATAGACCCAAATGCACGCCATTGTATGGCTAGTGCGGTTGTTGGTTTTATGCAAACTTTTGGAGTTGATGAGCCTTCTGGTTGTTATGATGATATAGAGCTTACTGATACTATTATTACTTGGGGTGCAAATATGGCAGAAATGCATCCGATTTTATGGTCAAGGGTAAGTGATAGAAAATTAAGTAATTTAGATAAAGTCAAAATTGTAAATTTATCTACTTTTTCTAATAGAACTTCTCATATAGCAGATACTGAAATCATCTTCAAGCCAAATACTGATTTAGCTATTTGGAATTATATCGCTAGAGAGATTGTTTATAATCATCCTGAAGCTATGGATAAAGAATTTATTGAAAAACATTGTATCTTTACAACAGGCTATGCTGATATTGGTTATGGAATGAGAAATAATCCAAACCATCCTAAATTTAAAGCAAGTGAGAAAGATACAGTAGCAAAACAAAATGCTATTATTGTAGATGAAGAAGAAGCGGTATCTTTGGCTTATTTAGGAGTAAAAACAGGTGATAAATTTGAAATGAAACACCAAAGTGCTCCTGATGCGCATTGGGAAATTTCATTTGAAGATTTCAAAAAAGCATTAGAGCCTTATACGCTTGATTATGTTGCTAAAGTTGCTAAAGGTAATGAAGATGAAAGCATTGAAGAATTTAAGAAAAAACTTCAAGAATTAGCAAATTTATATATAGAAAAAAATAGAAAAGTTGTAAGTTTTTGGACTATGGGCTTTAATCAACACACAAGAGGTACTTGGGTAAATGAGCAAGCTTATATGGTGCATTTTTTACTTGGCAAACAAGCTAAGCCAGGTAGCGGTGCGTTTTCATTGACAGGGCAACCAAGTGCTTGTGGAACTGCAAGAGAAGTAGGGACTTTTTCGCATCGTTTACCTGCTGATATGGTCGTTGCAAATCCTAAACACAGAGAAATTAGCGAAAAAATTTGGAAAGTTCCGGCAAAAACAATCAATCCTAAACCAGGTGCTCCATACTTAAAAATCATGAGAGATTTAGAAGATGGAAATATCAAATTTGCTTGGGTGCAAGTAAATAATCCTTGGCAAAACACTGCTAATGCAAATCACTGGATAGCAGCAGCTAGAGAAATGGATAATTTTATCGTTGTGAGTGATTGCTACCCAGGAATTAGTGCTAAGGTGGCAGATTTAATTTTACCAAGTGCTATGATTTATGAAAAATGGGGTGCTTATGGTAATGCTGAAAGAAGAACTCAACACTGGAAACAGCAAGTGCTGCCTGTAGGTGAGGCTATGAGTGATACTTGGCAAATTATGGAATTTGCAAAACGCTTTAAATTAAAAGAAGTTTGGGGTGAAACTAAGGTAAATGATAAACTTACTCTGCCAAGTGTTTTAGAAGAAGCTAAAGCTATGGGTTATAGTGAAGATGATACTTTATATGATGTATTATTTGCAAACAAAGAAGCAAAATCTTTCAAAGCAAACGATTCTATTGCAAAAGGATTTGATAATAGTGATGTTAATGGCGATGAAAGAAAAATTATAGGTAGTGATGGTAAAGAATTTGAGGGTTATGGCTTTTTCGTTCAAAAATATCTATGGGAAGAATACCGTAAATTTGGTTTAGGTCATGGGCATGATTTAGCTGATTTTGATACTTATCATAAAGTAAGAGGTTTAAGATGGCCTGTGGTAAACGGTAAAGAAACACAATGGAGATTTAATACTAAATTTGATTATTATGCTAAAAAAGCAGCTCCAAATTCAGATTTTGCATTTTATGGTGAATTCGCTAAAGAACTACCAAAAGGAGATTTACTGGCTCCGCAGACTAAAGAAAAATATAGCTTGAAAAACAAAGTGAAAATTTTCTTTAGACCATTTATGAAAGCTCCTGAAAGACCGAGTGAAGAGTATCCATTTTGGTTATGTACTGGTAGGGTTTTAGAACATTGGCATAGTGGAACAATGACCATGAGAGTTCCTGAGCTTTTCCGTGCAGTACCTGAAGCACTTTGTTATATGAATGAAGATGATGCTAAGGCAATGAAAATTAATCAAGGTGATATCGTATGGGTACAATCACGCCGTGGTAAAGTAAAAGCTAGAGTAGATTTTCGTGGTAGAAATAAACCTTCTAAAGGGCTTGTGTATGTGCCTTGGTTTGATGAAAATGTATATATAAACAAAGTTACATTAGATGCAACTTGTCCATTGTCTAATCAAACAGATTTCAAAAAATGTGCCGTAAAAATTACTAAAGCATAAAAATGAAAAATAGAAGAGAATTTTTAGCCTTTACTTTTAAGCTTTTATGTATAGGAAGCGGAAGTGCATTTTTAGCAAGTTTAGCATTTAGCTCAAATCAGGAGTATTTTTTAAGACCTCCTGGGGCAGATGATGAAAAAGAATTTTTATCAAAATGTATACGATGTGGACTTTGTGTAAAAGCTTGTCCTTATGATGTTTTAAAACTAGCAAATTTAGAAAATAGTGCTAAAAATGGCACACCCTTTTTTATAGCAAGAGAAAATCCTTGTAGATTGTGCGAGGATATACCTTGTATAAGAGATTGCCCTACAAATGCGCTAGATCATAAATATTTAGAGCAAAATGATGGAATTTATAAAACAAAAATGGGTATAGCTATAATTGATAGTGCAAGTTGTGTTGCTTATTGGGGAATTCAATGTGATGCTTGTTATAGAGCCTGTCCATTGATAGATAAGGCATTAAAGCTTGAAATAAAACGCAATGAAAGAACTGCAAAGCACGCATTTTTATTACCTGTAGTAGATCATGAAGTATGCGTGGGATGTGGGATTTGTGAGAAAGCCTGTATAACGCAAAAAGCTGCTATTAGAGTTTTACCTAGAGAATTTGTCTTGGGAAAAGCTGGGGATAATTACATCAAAGGTTGGGATGAAAAAGATGAAAAACGCTTGCAAGATGTAAACACAGATAAAAATTTCAATAAAAACAAGGCTAAAGATTATCTTAATGATGGAGAATTGTTATGAAATATCTTATTTTAAGAAGAATAGTGCAATTGTCTATCTTAACTTTTTTTTCTTTTGGTGTATTTAATTTTATATTAAAAGGAAATTTAAGCTCTTCAGTTTTATTTTCTTCGGTGCCGCTAAGCGATCCTTTTGCGTTTATTCAACTTGCTTTAGCAAGTTTGCAAGTAGATTTAATGGCTTTAAGTGGTGCTTTGATAGTATTTTTATTTTATGCTATTTTTGCTGGAAGAGCGTTTTGCGCTTGGGTTTGTCCTGTAAATATCATTACTGATTTTGCTTATTTTATTAGAAGTAAATTAGGTTTTAATCAAGCAAGGATTTTTAATGTAAATAAAAATTTGCGTTATTATGTTTTGGCTTTTGTTTTGATTTTTTCTTTTCTTTTTTCCTTTCCTGTTTTTGAGGAATTTTCTTATATAGGAATAATCCAAAGAGGAATTATTTTCGGCGGTATTTCTTGGCTTTTTGTAGCTTTGATTGTTTTTTGTATAGATACATTTTTTAGTCCAAGATTTATTTGCTCGCATTTTTGTCCTTTAGGAGCTTTTTGGGCTTTAAGTTCGCATTTTTCATTACTAAAAGTAAGATATAACTTACAAAAATGTACTAAGTGTTATAAATGCCTTGGAGTATGCCCTGAAAAGCAAGTGCTTTGGATGATAGGTAAAGAAAATCAAGATGTAAAATCAGGTGAGTGTATAAGATGTGGAAAATGTGTTGATGTTTGCGGTGATGATGCTTTAGGTTTTAGTATAATAAATTTAAGGAGAGAAAATGAAAAATAAAATCTTTTTATCCTTAGCAGCAGCTGTTTTAATAAGTGCTTGCGGACTTGCTGTTAAAAGTGTTGATTCAAAAGATATAGGTTTAAGAAAAACAAGTTTAGAAAGTGAAAATGTAGAGTTATTGGATGCAAAGTATTCTCAAGCAATGGCTGGAGAATCTGTTTTAATTGAGAGATCATTTGAAAATGCTCCGCCATTAATTCCACATACTTTAGAGGATATGCTTCCAATTACTAAGGATAATAATATTTGTTTAAGCTGTCATGATAAAGCTATAGCTAAAGATGTTGGAGCCACTTCGCTTCCAAGTAGCCATTATTTTGACTTAAGAAAAAACAAATCTACTAAAGATATGATAAGTGATGCAAGGTTTAATTGTACACAATGCCATGTGCCACAAAGCGATGCAAAACCTTTAGTAGGAAATAGTTTTGAAGCTAAATTTAAAAATGAGGAACTAAAGAAAAAATCTAATCTTTTAGATGTTTTAAATGAAGGCGTAAAATAAAACTATGAAAAAAATATTTTTAATCTTACTAATGAGTGTATATGTATTTAGTTATGAGCTTAAACTTGATTCAAATTTAAATGCCTTAAAACTTGTTGATAGTAGTTTGCTTATAGGACTTGATAATGGAGAATTAAATCAGTACTTTATTAAAGACAAAAAAATGCAAAAAATCACTCAACTTGATAAGATTAAAAATTTTTACGAAGAAAATCTTAGCCCTAGAATTTATAGTATTGATTACTTAAATGGGGCTATTTTGATTTTAAGTGAAGGTGATTTTGGTAGTAAAAGGCTTAGTATTTATAAAAATAAACAACTTTACAACTATAAGCTTTTAAGTGATGGAGTAAAAAAAGCTTTGTTTTTAGATGATGATACTATTTTATTAGCCTTGCTAGGTTCTAATATAGAGCTTTTTGATTTAAAAACAAAAAATATTATAAAAAATTTTACTTTCTCTAACTCAAGTTTAAGTGATGTGGTTTTAAATGAGGCAAAAACTCAATTAGTAGCAGGTTTTGAAAGTGGTGAAATAGTACTTTTTGATGTGAAAAAGTGGCAAAAAATAAAAAGTTATAAAAATCTTCATAAAGATAATATTTATCAACTTGATTTTAAAAATGCAATTATTACAAGTTGTAGCACTGATAGAAAATTAGGCATAGTGCGAAATGATCAAGAAAAAAGCATAGAAAGAGACTTTTTAATATATGCTTGTAGTCTAAATAAAAGTGGTTCTATAGCGGTTTTTGGAGATAATGAAAAAAATATTATAGAGCTTATAGATACTAAAAATTTAAAAACAATAAAAAAATTCCAAAATAAAGATTTTTTGCTAGAATATCTTATATTTTTAAACGAGCATGAAATTATTAGTGCTGGTTATGAAGATAAAATTATATTTTGGAGTATAGATGAATCTTTCTAGTGTATTGATTTTAACTAAAGAGGAAAAATTAGAAAAACTTAAAGAACAAATTCAACAAACACCATGTTGTAGTGTGGAATTAGCTCAAGAAGAAAAAATTATAGTGGTAATAGAAAGTGAAAATTTAGATGATGAGTTAAAAGCATATAAACAATTAGAACAGCTTGATGGGGTGATAAGTATTAATATGGTATTTTCGTATCAGGATTTGGATGAAGAAAGAGAAAAAATTTTAAAAGCAAATTTTGAGGCAAATACTTTTGATGAAAATTTAAAAAAAGATAATTTAGAATACTATGGTAATGTTTTTAGAAAGTATTGATTATGATTTTTTTAATTCCTTTAATTGTGATTATTTCTTCTATTTTTATCATTGATCACTTTTATTTTTCCAAAGAGAATGAAGTTGTAAAAGAAAAAAAACAAGTAGTGCAAAAAAATACCGATTCTGATAAACAAAGATATCTTGAAAATATATTAAATCAAAAATAATCATGCACACACAAATTTCATATAAAAAATTCTTTTGGATTAATATTTTAGTTGTGATTACTCTTGCTTTAAATTTAAGAGCACCTATAACTTCCATAGGTCCTATGATAGAACATATTCAAGAATATTACAATATCAATTCTACTTTAGCAGGTATGCTAACAACCTTACCTTTAATAGCTTTTGGTCTTATATCGTTTTTTGTAGCGTATTTTTCACAAATTAAAGCTTTGTTTTTTGCCTTAATTTTGATTGTCTTTGGAGAAGTTATTAGAAGTTATGGAGGAACTATAGGTTTATTTTCTGGGGTTTTTTTGATAGGAGCAGGCATTGCAATAGCTAATGTTTTATTACCTTCTTTTGTAAAAGAAAAATTTTCTAAAAATACTTATAAGATAATGGGTTTATATGGATCAATTATAGGCTTATCTTCAATTGCTGGCGTGGCCTTATCGCTTCCTTTGCTTAAATTTTTTGATGTACCTCAAGCTATGTTTTTTTGGGCTATATTGGCTTTAATTGCTTTGATTTTTTATTTTCCACATTTGAAAAATAAAAGATTATTACGCCCTAAAAAGAAAAATATTAATAAAGTGAATATCTTTTTAAACTTAACAGCCTGGAAAGTTACTATTGTAATGGGATTACAAAGTTTTTTATCTTATAGTCTTTTTGCATGGCTTAGTGTGATGATTAGTGAAAAGGGCTTTGGAATTGACTTTGGTTCTAATGTTTTATTATTATCTCAAATCATAGGAATGCCTGTGGCATTTTTACTACCTATCATTTTAGGAAAGCTTAGATCTCGTGCTAAAAGTTTTGCTATAGTGATGTTAGGGTTTTTGTATTTTTTAAGTTTTATGATGATTTTTCTTTTTAAAGTAAAAGCGATTTTGTTTTTAGCGGCTATTTTTTTAGGTTTTGCTTCTAGTGGAGTTTTTACAATTTCGCTATTATTTATTGCTATCAAAAGCTCAAATTCTATCATAGCGGCTAAACTTTCTGCTATGTCACAAGGTATAGGGTATTTAATAGCTGCTCAATCACCTTGGATTATAGGCATGCTTCATGATAATTTTAGAAATTTCACTTCAGGCTTTATTATGCTTATTATAGTAGCTATAATACTTAACATTTTTGTATTTTTGGCATATAAGGCTCCTGTGATTAAGTGAAAATTAAAAATAAATTAAAGCCTTTTTTGTTAGAATTTTAGGATTTTATTTTTGTGAGTTAATAATGCGATATACAGTAACAGAGGCTTCTATTTATGAAGCACAAGGCTTAAAAGATGAGGCTTTGGAGATTTATAAAAATATATTAAAACAAGATCCACAAAATAAAAATGCCATTGATGCTATAAGGCGTTTGAGTGGCTTGCGTTCTAATCATGAAGATTTAAATTATGATATGCTTGATTTTTTTGTCAATATGAAAAGTGAAGAAGAAATTAATGAATTTAAAAGGTGGTTGATAAAACTATGAATATAGAAGATTTAGCAAAAATGGCTATTAGTGAAGTTAATTCAGAGTTAGATAATAAAAAAAATAAAAACGATGAATTTGCCCCTATGGTAGAAGAAATTACTCAAGAAAAAAATGTTAATACTCAAGAGAAAAAAATCAAAGAAGAAATTAGTAAGGTTACACAAGAGCTAATCCAAGAACTAGATGATTTAGAAGTAAAAGTAAAAGATGATAAACAAAATGTCGCTATTAAGGTTGAAGCTTTAGAAGAAAAAGAAGAAAGCATTATAAATAATGAAGAATTTTTCTTGAAAAATCTTAGAGAGCGTATTTTGGTTTTATTTGAAGGATTAAAAAATACCAAAGATGAGCATATGGAAAAAAGACTAGATATGACCATTACTTTTTTAGAGTTTTTACTTGCAAAGATTGAAGATAGACTTAAAAAATGACCAAGATTTTTTAAGAATTAAAAATATACTTAAGCCTTACACACAAAGGGTTTATTTAGTAGGTGGTTGTGTAAGGAATTCTTTTTTAGATTTATCTAGTGATGATTATGATATAGAAATTTATGATATTGAGCCTATGCTTTTTGATGAGCTTATGCAAAAACTTGGTGCAAATGGAGTAGGAAGAAGTTTTTTTGTGTATAAATATAAAAAATTTGATTTAGCTCTAGCACGCTATGAAAATAAAATTTCTACAGGCCATAGAGGTTTTGAAGTTAAAGTTTGTAATAATGAGCAAGAAGGAGCAAGAAGAAGAGATTTTACCATTAATGCATTGATGGTAAATATTTTTGATTTTGAATTTTTGGATTTTTTTAATGGTTTGCAAGATTTGCAAGCAAAGATTATAAGACATATTGATGATAAAAGTTTTATTGAAGATAGTTTAAGAGTGCTTCGTGGAATTTCTTTTGCATGTAGGTTTGATTTAACAATTGCAAAAGAAAGTTTAAAATTAATGCAAACTATGGATATAAGCGATTTATCTAAAGAGCGTATTAATAATGAACTTTATAAAATTTTTAAAACTTCAAGACTAAATAAAGCTTATGAGTATTTTAAAATTTTAAATTTAGAAGAAAAAATCTTTTTTTATCAAAGCTGTAATAAAGAATTTGAGAGACTTTTAGAGTATAGCCAAAAGTTAATTTGTGATGAGGCTTTGTTTTTGTATTTGTATTTGAATTTTTTTCATATAAATAAAGAGGAATTTTTTAAAAAAACAAAATTAAAAAAAGAGCTTTTAAAAAAATGTGAACAAGAATTTATTTTAGGTAAAATTGATGATTTTAATTTAGCTAAAATTGCTTTAAAAATACCACTTTGCAAATGGCTTGGGCTTTGGAATAATGAGCGTATAACACAAGCAAAAAAAATAAATTTATATCATCATGCTTTTGAAAGTAAAATTAGCGCCAATGACTTACTAAAGGAAGGATTTAGCGGGAAAGAACTTGGAATTGAACTTGAAAAAAGAAAATTACAAGAATTAAAAAACTATATAAAGGAGTAAAAATGAATGAGTATATTTTAAAAATTTCATGCAGCGATGAAAAAGGATTGATTTATAGAATTTCAGATGTTATTTTTAAATATAGAATCAATATTATAAAAAATGATGAATTTGTTGGAGAAAATCGTTTTTTCTTTAGGGCACATTTAGAAGGTGAGCTTGATATAAAAGCTTTTAAAGGAACACTTGAAGCTATGCTTCCTGATAATGCACAAATTGAAATTACTTCAAAGAGAAAAAAAGATATTATTGTTTTAGCTACTAAAGAAACTCATTGTTTAGGTGAGTTACTTATCCGTCAATTTAGTGGAGAATTTAATGCAAATATTAAGGCAGTTATTGCAAATTATGATGTATTAAAACCTTTAGTGGATAAATTTAACATACCTTTTCATACTATTTTAGCACAGGATTTAAGCAGACAAGAGCATGAAAAAAAACTACTAGAGTGTTTAAAACAATATGAGTTTGATTATATTGTTTTAGCAAAATATATGAGAATATTATCTCCATCTTTTGTAGAGAATTTTGAGGGAAAGATTATTAATATCCACCATTCTTTTTTACCTGCATTTATAGGAGCTAATCCTTATAAGCAAGCTTATGAAAGAGGGGTAAAGATTATAGGCGCAACAGCACATTTTGTAAATAATAACTTAGATGAGGGGCCAATTATTACCCAAGATGTTATACCAGTTACTCATGAATATTCTTGGCAAGCTATGCAACAAGCAGGGCGTAATGTAGAAAAAAATGTTTTTTCTAAGGCCTTGGATTTAGTGTTTGATGATAGGATTTTTATATATGATAATAAAACAATAGTATTTTAATCTTGATGCTAAAAAGCATCAAGATTAGCATGAATAGCAAGTTTTAAACTCATATGCAGTTGGTCTAGCTTCTACAGGCCATACTTGGGTTTCAAATTTCATATGTTGATAATCATCAATAAATACATCACTCATAACAGGCTTTAAGAAGGCATTTTTTCTAATGAGTGCTTCCAAAGATCCTCTTAAAGTGTGAGGTAATTGCTCTATACCTTTTTCTCTAATTTCATCTAGGGTTAGTGCAAATAAATTTTCATCCATAGGACCTACCGGTATGGTTTTATTTTTAATACCATCAAGTCCTGCCATAAGCAGGCTTGTAAAAGCTAGGTAAGGATTGGAAGTGCTATCAGGAAATCTTATTTCAACTCTTGCGCTTTTTTCATTAATACCATAAGGCACGCGACAACTTGCAGAGCGATTTTGGCAAGAATAAGTTAGTATGCAAGGTGCTTCAAAACCTGGAACTATTCTTTTATAAGAATTTGAACTAGGATTGGTAAATGCAGCAACACTTCTTGCATTAGCTAAAATTCCACCGATGTAATTAATCGCATATTCACTTAATTTTCCATATCCTTCTTTATCATAAAATAAATTTACTCCATCTTTCCAAAGGCTCATATGCACATGCATACCACTTCCATTATCTCCATAGAGTGGTTTTGGCATAAAGGTCGCTGTTTTTCCATTTAAATGCGCTACCATTTTAACTACATATTTATAAATTTGTACATTATCAGCAGCTTCAACTAAATTCCCAAATTCTACACCAATCTCAGCTTGTCCTTGTGCTACTTCATGATGATGTACGAAAGTTTTTAAACCAACTCTTTCTAAAACTTGTACCATTTCAGCTCTAATATCCACACTAGAATCAATAGGACTTACAGGAAAATATCCACCTTTATTTCTTGGGCGATGTCCACTATTGTAACTATCTGTAAAATCTTTATTATCATTCCATTCACCTTCTTCAGTATCTACTTCATATTTTGCACAGTGAGAAGAATCAACTATTTTTACATTATCAAAAATAAAAAATTCATTTTCAGGACCAAAATAAGCAGTATCAGCGATATTGCTTGTGCTTAAGTGTTGCATTGCTTTTTTAGCAATACTTCTTGGACATTTTTCATACATTTGATCTTTGTAAATATCATATACATCGCAAATTACTATGATAGTAGGATCAGCTGTAAAAGGATCTAAAAACGCACTTTCCACATCAGGTTTTAAAATCATATCTGATTTTTCTATAGGCTGCCAACCATGCAAAGAGCTTGCGTCAAAAGGAATTCCGTTTTCAAAGGTTTTATCATCAATTGCTTTTATATTATAAGTGATGTGATGCCAAGTGCCTATCATATCAGTAAATCTAAAATCAACAAATAAAACTTCATGTTCTTGACAATAACTAAAAAACTCATCAATGCTATTTACAAATTTACCCATTTTTTCTCCTTTTTATTTTTTGGGTTTTTTAATTTATTTTATAGATTGTAGTATATTTTTTTAAATTAAGTTTAAATTAATATTTTTTTATAATCAAATTAAAAAAAAGATTATTTTGTGTAAAAAAATAATTAATTGGTAAAATTAATGTTGATTTATATTTTTTTGTAATATAATCTCGCATTAGTTTTTTTATTAAAAAAGGTGTAACAATGACTCAAGAAGAATTAGATGCTTTAATGAATGGCACTGAAGACTTAGATCTTGATTCTGTAGAAGAAACAGAAGAAAAACCAGATACAGATTATGAAGATGAGGAAAAAAATAAGCAAATTGTCAATGATATGATTAATGGTGATTATAAAGCAAGAGCGGATATGGCTTGGCCACCACCACCACCTAGTAAAGAACATAAAGTTGTACATCAACTTGATGATGTTACAAGAGATAGTGAAATAAAAGCCACAGAGATGATGGAAAAATTAGAAGCTATTAACGATTTTTTTGCAAATTCTGAGAGTGATCTTTGTGTAATCAGTGATGCTTTAAATAAAAATATAGAAATTTTTGAAAAATTAAATGCAAAATTTCCTAATGTGGTAAGCTTTAAAGAAGCTATTGAGATAAATAACAATGCTAAAAATATCATAGATGAGATTACAGGTTGTTTGCAAACTGGACAAGATGAAGTTATGATGGCAATGGATGCTATGCAATATCAAGATATTCATCGTCAAAAAATTGAGCGTGTTATTAACGTTATGAGAGCTTTAAGTAGATATATGAGTAGTTTGTTTGAAGGTAAAATTGATGATGAAAAACGCGTGGGATCTGCTGTGCATATCGAAGGAGATACAACTGCAGATGTTGTAAGTAATGATGATATTGAGGCATTAATTGCAAGTTTAGGAAAAAAATGATTATTCCTGAAATAGTAGCTCCTGCAGGTAATTTTACAAAATTAAAAATAGCTTTAGCTTATGGAGCTGATGCTGTTTATGCAGGAGTGAGTAATTTTTCACTAAGAGCAAGAACTGCTAGAGATTTTAATTATGAAACTTTTAAAGAAGCTATTGAGTACACGCATGCAAAAGGAAAAAAAATTTATGTAACGATTAATGGATTTCATTTTAGCTCACAAATTGAAGGTTTGAAAAGGCATATTTTAAAATTAAAAGAAATGAAACCCGATGCTTTTATAGTAGCTTCTGTAGGTGCTATGCGTTTGGTTAAAGAGCTTGCACCTGAAATCAATCTTCATGTATCAACCCAAGCTAATATTTTAAATTACTTAGACGCTCAAGTTTATAAAGATATGGGAGCTAAGCGTGTTGTTATAGCAAGGGAACTTGGTTTAAAAGATGCAAAAGATTTGAAAAATAATTGTGACATAGAACTTGAAAGTTTTGTCCATGGTTCTATGTGTTTTGCGTATTCTGGCAGATGTTTGATAAGCTCAGTGCAAAGTGGACGCATGAGCAATCGTGGATCATGTGCAAATGATTGTAGATTTAACTATGAACTTTATGCAAAGAACCCAGAAACTAATACACTTTTTAGACTTGAAGAAGATGAGAATGGCACGCATGTGTTTAATTCTAAAGATTTAAATTTAAGCTCGTATATTCAAAAAATTATGCAAGAAGATTGCATTCATGCTTTTAAAATAGAAGGAAGAACGAAAAGTGAGTATTATGTAGCTTTGACTACAAGAACTTATAAAATGGCAGTGCAAGATGTGTTGCAAAATACTTTTGATGCGGCTAAGTATGAAAAAGAAATTCATACTTTAAAACACAGAGGTTTTACAGATGGATATTTAGTTTCAAGAGCTTATGAAAAAACCGATTCAATAAATCATAATACAAGCATAGAAGAAGGAACCCATCAAGTGCATGCTATTAGCGAAGATGGTGAATTTTTTAAATGTAAGGGTAAGATAGAATTAAACAAAGAATATGAAATTCTAGCTCCGGTTGATTCTAATATAGAATTAGGGGAAAATAAACTAGGTTTAGTATATGAAAATGAAGGAAAAAAATTCATAGTGTTTAAACAATTGTTAGCAAAAAACAATAAAGAATTTAGTGAAATTCATAGTGGTAATGAAAATGAAATTACTTTGCCGTTTAAACTTCCAGAATTTAGCTTTTTAAGAAGGAGTGTTGAATGAAATTTGTTTCCATATTGATGGGAAGTAAGAGTGATTATGATATAGTAAAAGAAGCTTTAGGAATTTTGGAAAAATTTGATGTTAAATATGAAATCTTGATCACTTCAGCTCATAGAAGCCCTCAAAGAACCCAAGAATACATCAAAAATGCTGAAGAAAAAGGCGCAAAAGTATTTATTGCTGCAGCGGGTATGGCAGCTCATTTAGCAGGAGCTGTTGCAGCACATACAACAAAACCTGTTTTAGGTATACCTATGCCAGGAAGTAATTTAGCTAGCATGGATTCTTTATTTTCTACTGTGCAAATGCCAAGTGGAATTCCTGTAGCAACTGTGGCTATAGGTAAAGCAGGGGCTATTAATGCAGCTTATTTGGCAGTACAAATTTTAGCAATAGAAGATGAGTCTTTAGCGCAAAAATTATTAGAAGATAGACAAAAACAACAAGAAAAATTAATCCAAGATTCTAATACAATCGAAGTTTTTCTTTAAGGAGCGTATATGCAAACTTACTTGGAATTAAAAGAATTTTGTCAGTTAGTTCATTTATCCGAAGATGTTGTAAAAGGAATGATGGCAAATGGTGCTTTAAATTTCAAAGAAGAAGAAGGTAAAATTTATATAGAAGCTAATCAAGGTACTTTTAGTGTAGTTCCTTCAAGTTCAAAGCAACCTGCTATGGTAAATTCTATGACCTTGGCAGGAGAAAGTTTTGTAGAAAAAACTATAGGGACTATTTTAAATTTACATGAAAAAGTTCTTGATGCTAAGGATGAAACCTTAGAAGCTTTAAAGGGTGAAAATAAATTTTTAAAAGATGCTCTTTATTCTATGCAAGAGCTTTATGATGAGGATAGAAAAACTATAGAAAATCTTAACGAGCAACTTAAATATGCGCGCAATGAAGTTGAATTTCTAAAAAGAAAATATAAAATGATGTGGAATAAAACAGTGGAATTATATGCAAATTCGCCTGAGAAGTCTGAAGAATTAAAGGAAGAAAAATGACTTTTTCTCAAATGATTTTAAATTTACAAGAATTTTGGCAAAAGCAAGGTTGTGCTATTATGCAACCTTATGATTTTCCAGCAGGTGCAGGGACTTTTCACCCGGCAACTTTTTTAAGAAGTTTAGGTAAAAAACCTTGGGCGGCTGCTTATGTAGCACCAAGTAGAAGACCAACTGATGGAAGATATGGTGAAAATCCTAATAGGTTGGGTGCTTATTATCAATTTCAAGTTTTAATTAAACCAAGTCCTGATAATATCCAAGAATTATATTTAAAAAGTTTAGAAAATTTAGGCTTTGATTTGAAATCACATGATATTCGTTTTGTTGAAGATAATTGGGAAAGTCCAAGTTTAGGTGCTTGGGGTTTGGGCTGGGAAGTTTGGCTTGATGGTATGGAAGTTACACAATTTACTTATTTTCAACAAGTTGGTGGTATAAGCGTAGATTTAGTTAGTGCTGAAATTACTTATGGCTTGGAAAGACTTGCAATGTATTTACAAGATGTAGATAATGTATATGACATAGTTTGGAATGAATTTAACGGCGAAAAAATTACCTATAAAGATGTTCATAAGCAAGGTGAGTTTGAATTTAGTAAATATAATTTTGAAGTAAGTGATGTAAAAACTTTAAATATACAATTTGAAAATGCTTACAATGAGTGTAAAAATGCATTAGATGCAAAACTTGCTTTACCGGCATATGATTATTGTATGTTAGCAGCACATACTTTTAACTTGCTTGATGCAAGAGGAGCTATTTCAGTAACTCAAAGACAAGATTTTATGCTTAAAATTAGAGAATTATCTAAAAATTGTGCTTTAGTATATAAAGAAAGTTTAGATGAAAATTAAAGAAATTTATGATTATTTAGATACTATTAGTCCATTTAATACGCAAAGTTCATGGGACAATAGTGGTTTATTGCTTGGAAATTTCGATCAAGACATAAATAAGATTTATCTTGCGCTTGATGTAGATATGCATTTAATTGAAAATGCAAGCGAAAATTCACTTTTTATAGTCCATCATCCTTTAATTTTTAAAGGTTTGAAGAATTTAAGTGGAGTGCTTTATCCGCAAAATCTTCTTACAAAAATGATACAAAAAAATATAGCCTTGATTGCTATGCATACAAATTTTGATTTAAGTCATTTAAATACTTATTTTACTAGCGAAATTTTGGGTTTTAAGATCAAAGAACAAAATGAATTTTTGATCTATTGTGATGTAGATTTTCAATTAGATACATTAGTTGATCATGTTAAAAAGTGTTTAAAACTTAATCATATTAGGGTTGTTAATGCTCATCAAGAAAAAATAAAAACTTTAGCAATATGTACAGGCAGTGGTGGAGATTTGATTTCTAGTGTAAAAGCAGATTGTTTTTTAAGTGGGGATTTTAAGTAT
Source organism: Campylobacter sp. IFREMER_LSEM_CL1846 (assembly GCF_025772105.1). Classification (NCBI taxonomy): domain Bacteria; kingdom Pseudomonadati; phylum Campylobacterota; class Epsilonproteobacteria; order Campylobacterales; family Campylobacteraceae; genus Campylobacter; species Campylobacter sp. IFREMER_LSEM_CL1846. The sequence goes on from NZ_JAKMRM010000001.1 coordinate 89,418, forward strand.
CATCAGGCCTTAGAAAGTTATCATAATAAACTCAATTTGATTGATATAGGTCACTATGAAAGTGAGTCATACTTTGGTGAAATTTTAGCAAAAGATTTGCAAAAATTTCATTTAGAAGTTATAATATCAGTTTCAAAAAATCCATTTCAATATTTTTAAGGAAAAAATCAATGAATAAATATTTAGAACAACTTATAGCTTTATCGCAAATTGATAAAGAGTTAGATGGTTTTGCAAATAAAGTAGAAGATGCTACAAAGGATTTAAAAGAAAAGCGTAATTTGCTTGATAAAACTGAAGAAGAAATTGCAGGTTTTGAAAAAGATATTAAAGATATAGAAAATCAAAAAATACAAAACAATAACCATATTGCAGAATTTGGTGTGAAAATTAAAGAAATAGCCAAAAAAAGTGCTGCAGTGAAAACTGAAAAAGAAGCAAATGCTTTAAAAATCGAAGAAGATATAGCTAAAGAGCAACTTGATGCAGCAAATGAAGAGATAGAAAGATTAGATAAAATTTTAGAAAACAAAGAAAAATTTATACAAGAATTGCAAACTAAGAGAACTGAACTTGAAAATGAAGTGGATCAAATAGATGCTCAAACAAAAGTTGTATTAGTTGATATTGAAAAAGAAAGATTAGAGATTTATGATAAAAAAGTAAAGCTGGTTGGCGAAATAAATCAAAAAGTTTTAACTTTTTATGAGAAAATTAGAAAATGGGCGGGAAATAGTGCTGTAGTTCCTGTGAAAAAACATGCTTGTTATGGCTGTTTTATGAGAATTTATGATAAAACTTATTTAGCAGTTTTAAAAGGTGATGAAATCGTAACTTGTCCGCATTGCGGAAGAATTTTATATAAAGAAAAAGAAGAAAATCAAAATTGATTTTTTTTTATTACATTTTTGCTGTGATTATATATGTAATCGCAGTTCCTTTTTTGTTGATTTTAAGTTTTTGTAAAGAAAAATATAAAGCGTCTTTAAAATCTAGATTTTTTCTTTATAAAAACTTAAAACAAGAACAAGGGGATATATATTTTCATGCTTGCTCCTTTGGGGAGATTAAAAGCATTGTTCCCTTAATAAAACTTTTTCCAACTTGTAAAATTTCAACTATCACGCAAACCGGATTTAATGAAGCTTTAAGACATTCTAAAAAAGTAAATTTTTTACCATTTGAAATTTTTATACCATTTTGGATGAAACCTTGCAAAGTTTTGATTATTTTTGAAGCAGAGCTTTGGCTTATGCTTGTATTGATGGCTAAATTTTATAATGCAAAAGTTATTTTATTAAATGCTAGGATTAGTGATAGATCTTTAAAAAACTACAAGCGTTTTAGCTTTTTTTATCGTTTGATTTTTAAATATATTGATGTTGTGTTTGCGCAAAGTCAAAAAGACAAAGAAAGGTTAGAGTGTTTGGGTGCTAAAAATGTTGCAGCATATAAAAATATCAAAGCATATATAAAACAAGAACAAGTGAAAAATTATTCAAAACCTAAGGCTAGGGTTATTATATTTGCTAGTACGCATGAAAATGAAGAATTATTATTGCTTAATGAGATTAAACTAGAAGAAAATGATAGATTAATTATCGCTCCAAGACATCCGGAGCGTTTTGGCGAGGTTGAGGGGATTTTAAAAGATTTTTGCCAAAAAAATCATTATAATATGCAAAAATTTTCAGACTTTACTTTAAGTGAAAATGATTTTGCAAATTTTTTTAAGACCAAGTGCTTATTACTAGATACTTTGGGTGAGCTAGAAAGTTTTTATAAGATTAGTGATGTGGTTTTTTTATGCGGCTCTTTTGTAAATAATATAGGCGGGCATAATCCTATAGAGGCAGCTAGATGGAATAATGTTATTATCTCAGGGAAATATTATTTTAATCAAGAAAGTTTATATCAAGAAGTTGATGATTTGTATATTTGTGAGAGTGTAAAAGATATAAATGATTTTTTAAAGCAAAAATTATCACAAGCACGAGTCAAAGAGCAAAATGATTTAAATGAAGTTATATTAAGTATAAAAGAAGGTTTAGATGCAAGAAAAAGCTTATAAATTGCTTGCAATGCAAGAAAAAATTTCCAATAATGCAGCAAAAGATTTGATTGATAAAGGTTGTGTTTTTGCTATGGGAAAAAAGGTTGTTATAGCTAGAGCTTTGATGAGCTCAAAAACAAGATTTGTCGTGCAAAAAATAAAAAAAGCAAAAATACTTTTTGAAGATGATAAAATCATAGCTTTAAATAAGCCTTATGGGGAAATTAGCGAGAATTTAGAAGGTGTTTATAATGCTAAATTAATTAACAGGCTTGATAAAGAAACAAGCGGGGTTTTGCTTTTAAGCAAAGATGAGGAATTTAGACTAAAATGCATTCAAGAGTATAAAAAACAAAATGTTCATAAAAGCTATTTAGCTATTGTCGATGGAGTAATTGCTGAAGAACTTGAAATTTGTGAAAAAATAACTACTATAAAAAATAAATCCGGAGCTTTTAGTAAAATCGATAAATTTGGCTTAGAAGCTCATACTCAGGTTATACCTTTAATGGTAAATGCAAAAAAAACTTTAATAAAAGCAGTCATTAAAACAGGTAGAACACATCAAATCAGAGTGCATTTAAATCATATAAAACATGGTATTATTGGCGATGAAAAATATGCAAAAAATAGCTCTTCTAGAATGTATTTGCATTCTTATGAAACGCATATTTTTGATTATCAATTTAAAGCTTTACTTGATGAGAGTTTTAATGCTTATGGTTTTGAAATAAAAAATTTAAATTTTTAAAGGCGTTTAAAGCTAAAAGGGTTTATAATTTAGCTTTTTAAAATTTTAATAAAGGGAAAATAAAGTGTTTGAAATAGTTAGTGAGTCATTTAAATCCGCGGTTAATAAACTTCGTTTTGTTGATGATGAAAAAGCTTTAAAAAATGCTCTTGACACTTTAAAAAAAGCCCTTTTAAAAGCAGATGTACATCATAAAGTTACAAAAGAATTACTCACTTTAGTAGAAAATGATGTAAAAACTAATGGCATAGGCCAAAAGCAATTTTTAGACTCAATTAAGAAAAATTTAGAAGAAATTCTTAGTGTTAAAGGTAAAAATCAAGGTTTTGTATTTGCTAGTAAGCCACCTACGGTTGTTTTGATGTGCGGTTTGCAAGGTGGTGGTAAAACTACTACTACGGTAAAAATTGCTAATTACTTAAAACTAAGAAATAAAAAAGTATTAATTGCTGCATGTGATTTGCAAAGATTAGCTGCGGTAGAGCAATTAAGACAACTCACTCAAGCTAATGAGCTTGATTTATTTTTCATAGAAAATGAAAGTAATCCTTTAAATGTAGCTAAACAAGCTTTAGAAAAAGCAAAAAATTCTATGTATGATGTTTTGCTTGTAGATACTGCCGGCCGTTTGGCAATTGATATAGCTTTGATGAATGAGCTTAAAGAAGTAAAAGCTATTTTAAATCCTGATGAAGTATTTTATGTAGCTGATGCTATGAGTGGTCAAGATGGAGTTAAAACAGCAAGTAGCTTTAATGAAGCTTTAGAAATCACTGGGGTTATTTTAAGTAAATTTGATGCAGATACTAAAGGTGGTGTTGCGCTAGGTACAGCTAAACAAATTGGTGTGCCTTTAAGATTTATTGGTGTTGGTGAGAAAGTAGCTGATTTAGAAGTATTTATCCCTGATAGGATTGTTAATCGTATCATGGGTGAAGGTGATTTGGCGACTTTGGCTGAAAAAACTGCCGCTATTATAGATGAAAAAGAAGCAAAAAAACTTAATAAAAAAATCAAAAAAGGTGAATTTAATTTCAATGACTTTTTAAATCAAATGGAAAGTGTTAAAAAACTTGGTAGTATGAAATCAATCATTGGTATGATACCTGGTTTATCATCTATGGCAGCAAATATTAAAGATATTGATTTGGATAATTCTAAAGAAATTATTCATATTAAAGCAATGATTTCATCAATGACGCCAAAAGAAAGAGAAAATCCTGATTTATTAAACAACGCAAGAAAGCGTCGTATTGCAGAGGGTGCTGGTTTATCTCAAATGGAAGTAAATCGCTTTTTAAAACAATTTAGTAATGCGGCTAAGTTGGCAAAAAAATTTTCAAACAAAAAAGGAATGGAAAATTTTATGAATATGTTGCAGCAAGCTAAAAGACCGCAATAATTAAAGCTTTTTTATGGATATATGAGTTAAAATATCTATAACAAAATTTTAATTTTTTTAGGAGTATTAAAATGACGGTAATTAGACTTACAAAAATGGGACGCAAAAAAAGACCATTTTATCGTATAGTTGTAACTGATAGTAGAAAAAGACGCGATGGTAGTTGGATAGAAAGCATTGGATATTATAATCCTATGGTTGAACCTGAAGTAGTAAAATTTGATGCTGAGCGTTTAGCTTATTGGAAGAGCGTAGGTGCTAAATTAAGCGATAGAGTAGCAGCTATTACAAGCAAATAAAAATGGTTGAAAATTTTTTAAGAGAATACGCAAAATTAATTGTTGATTTTCCTGAAAAAGTTGATATACAAAAACAAAATTTAGAAAACAATTTTGCTGAAATTATCATTTATGTTGATCCGACTGATACTGGTAAGTTGATCGGAAAAAATGGGAAATTAATCAACGCAATAAAAACAGTTATTATGGCTTATAAAGTTAAAGATGCAACTTCATATCGTATAACGGTAAAAGCTATTGAAGAATGATTTGGTCCAAGTTGCTAAACTTGGGAAAAGTGTTGGTTTGAAAGGTTATGTAAAATTACATAATTTAAGTGATTTTTATGAGCAGTTTAAAGCAGGTGCTAAATTTTTTGATGGTAATCAAAAAATTTACACCATAAAAGCTTTCGATAAAACAAGATCTTTGGTTTTATTTGAAGATTTTGAGAATTTAGAATCTGCAAAAAAACTAACTAATATTACACTATTTCAAAGCATAAAAACTACAAAAGAAACTTGTAAGTTAAAAAAAGATGAGTATTTTTATTTTGATATTATAGGCTGTGAAATTTTTGAAAATAAACAAAAATTAGGTGTAGTTGAAGATATTTTAGAAAATGGAGCTGGATTTTTATTCTGTATAAAATGCGATGAAAAACTACAGACAAAGGTTAAAAACTTTTATATTCCTTATGTTGATAAATATATTCAAAAAGTTGATATAGAAAATAAAAAAATATTCACACAATCTGCTTTAGATATTTTAGAAAATTCATGAAATATACTTTTGTAAGTTTATTCCCAGAGCTTATTGAGCCTTATTTTAAAACTTCTATTTTGGCAAGGGCAAAAGAAAAAGGAATTTTAGAATTTGATTTTGTTAATCCTAGAAATTTTACTACAAATAAACATCTAAAAGTAGATGATTATAAAATAGGCGGTGGTGCGGGACTTTTATTACAAGCTCAGCCTTTATATGATTGTTTAACGCATATTAAAAGCCAAGATAAAAATACGCATTTTATTTTTCTTTTACCATGTGCTAAAACTTTTAAGCAAATAGATGCTAAAAGATTAAGCGTCAAAGAGCATATTTGTTTTGTATGTAGTAGATATGAGGGTTTAGATGAGCGTATTGTGGAAGAATTTGCTAATGAAGTGTTTTCTATAGGAGATTTTATACTTACAGGTGGAGAGTTGGCATCTTTGGTGATGTGTGATGCTATTAGTAGAAATATTCAAGATGTTCTTGGAAATAGTGAAAGTTTAAGTGAAGAAAGTTTTGAAAATGATTTATTAGAAGCACCATCATTTTCTAAGCCATTTGTTTTTGAAAAGGAAAATAAAAAATTTTATGTTCCTTCAGAGTTTTTAAAGGGAAATCACGCTAAAATCACAGCTTTAAAAACTACTTTGGCGTCTTGCAAAACGAAATATTTTCGTCCTGATTTGTATCAAAAGCATGAACGCAAATTTTAAGGAATATCGTTATGAAAAATAAATACATTGAGCAATTTGAGCAAAAACAAATTGAAGGTAAAAATGTTCCAGAATTTCGTGCTGGAGATACTTTAAGACTTGCTATTCGCATTAAAGAAGGCGATAAAACAAGAATTCAAAATTTTGAAGGTATTTGTATAGCGCGTAGAGGAAATGGTGTAGATGAAACTTTCATTGTGCGTAAAATAGGCGCTAACAATGTAGGTGTTGAAAGAATTTTCCCTATTTATAGTGAAAGTTTAGAAAGTATTACAGTATTAAGAAGAGGTTGTGTACGCCGTGCTAGATTATTCTATTTAAGAGATAGAAGAGGTAAGGCTGCTCGTATTAAAGAACTTAAAAAATAAAATGAAATTTAGAACTCAAATGCATGAAGTAATTTCTTGGAAACAAGAAATTGAAAATGGCATAAATATATCTAAAAAAATAGAAAATGCTTATGCTAAGGAAATATGCATAAATATGTCAAAGGATAGCTTTATGAAAGATCATAAAGCACCTTTTGATATTACTATACAAGTATTAAAAGGCTCTATTGATTTTGGAGTTTTAAATCAGCAAATTCTACTTAAATCTTTAGATAGCATTAGTTTGAAAGCTAATGAAATTCATAATCTTTTAGCACTAGAAGATTCTATAGTGCGTTTAACTCTATATAAACAAGATAGCTTTGAACGCGTTGAGAGCGTTTTGAAATCTTAATTTAAGTCTCATTTTGTATAATTTTAGCTTACTTAAAATTAGGAAGTTAAGCTATGAAATGGATTAAAGATTCTTGGAAAAATTATAAAATTCAGCAACAGCCGCAATATCCTGATGAAAATGAATTACAAGATGTTGTTAAAAAATTAGAAAAATTACCACCACTTGTTTTTGCAGGTGAGGTAGATAAGTTAAAAAAATCCCTTGCTAAGGTTGTAAATTCTCAAGCATTTTTACTCCAAGGAGGAGATTGTGCAGAGAGTTTTGTAAATTTTGGCGCTGATAATATAAGAGATATGTTTAAAGTTATGCTTCAAATGGCCATAGTACTTACTTTTGCAGGATCTTGTCCTATTGTTAAAGTAGGGCGTGTTGCAGGACAATTTGCAAAGCCAAGAAGTAGTGATTTTGAAGAAGTAGATGGAGTAACACTTCCAAGTTATCGTGGGGATATTATTAATGGTTTTGAATTTAATGAAAAATCAAGAATAGCCGATCCTAAAAGAATGCTAGAAGCGTATTATCAAAGTGCTACAACTTTAAATTTATTAAGAGCTTTTTCAAGAGGTGGTTTAGCGGATTTAAGAGTAGTGCATAAGTGGAATTTGGGTTTTTTAAAAAAAGCAGAGCTTGGGAAAAAATATAATGAACTTAGTGAAAAAATCACTCAAGCTTTAGCTTTTATGCAAGCTTGTGGTATCACTGATACCCCAAATCTTTCTCAAACAGTCTTTTATACTTCTCATGAAGCCTTGCTTTTGCCTTATGAAGAAGCTTTAACTAGAGTAGATAGTTTAAGCGGGGAAATTTATGATTGTTCAGCACATATGCTTTGGATAGGTGAGCGTACTAGAAAAGCAGATGAAGCACATGTGCATTTTTTAAGTGGAGTAAAAAATCCACTCGGTGTTAAGCTTAGTGCTAATTATGATTTAGATGAAATAAAAAAGCTAGTAAGTATTTTAAATCCGCATAATGAAGCAGGAAGATTAAATTTCATCATCCGTATGGGATGTGATAAGATAGAAAATGCCTTGCCAAAATTATTTAAAGAGTTAAAACAAGAAGGGTTTAATATACTTTATAGCATAGATCCTATGCATGCAAATACGGTTAAATCAGGTAATTTTAAAACAAGAGAATTTGATAAAATTATTCAAGAAGTGCGTGCGTTTTTTGAGATAGCTATGAGTGAAGGAGTGTATCCTGGTGGGGTACATTTGGAAATGACAGGGCAAAATGTAACAGAATGTGTAGGAGGCTCTTTAAATATCACTCAAGAAGAACTTTCTAAACGCTATGAAACACAATGTGATCCAAGATTAAATGCTGACCAAGCTTTAGAATTAGCATTTATCATAGCAGACTTAGTGAAAAAGGCAAGAAGATGTTAAAATTTTATGGTATTAAAAATTGTAATAGTGTTAAAAAAGCTATGGATTATTTAAATTCTAAGCAAATTGAATTTGAATTTTTAGACATTAAAAAGCTAGATGAAGAAACTTTGGATTTTTGGCTTAGCAAAAGGAGTGTTTTAGAGCTTGTAAATACAGCGGGTATGAGTGCTAGAAAATTAGGGTTAAATAAAGAAAAACTTCAAAATTTAAACCAAGATGAAATTAAAGTGATGATTTTGCAAAACCCAACGCTTATAAAACGCCCATTAATTGTAAAAGATGATGAAGTTTTTATAGCTAAAGAGTATGAGAGTTTTTAAAATGCTAGAGTGAAAAACTCTAGCATTTAGGAGTTTCTCAAAAAATATTTTTTTTAGAATTTGTATTTAAAACCTACTTGACCACTTACATAAGTTTCATTTTTACCATCTGTTTTACCAGCTAGTATTTGTTTAGCTCCAACACCTGCATTTAGGCTAAATTGCTCACTAATATCTACATTTCCACCTATGATGATTTGTCCATAAGTTTTTTTCTTATCATCGCTTTTTACGCTAGGTAGCGCCACTCCATTTAAACTCGCTACATAATCATCTCCATTATTCATTACATATTGTTCTATTTTTGGAGTGATAAATAAATATGATGTTTCGCTCATATATTTTCTAAATTCAGCACCAAGTTCTAAAGAAATAGAATTATTACTAGCGCTATTGACATCTTTTCCTGCAATTCCATTTTCTTTATAGCTTGGGGTATATGCATAGTAGTAGTTTGCTCCGGCAAAAGGTTTGATAAATAAGGTATTATTACTAAAATCAAAAATATATCCCATGTTAGCACTCAAACCAAGGAATTTTCTATTAAAGTCAGCACTATTTGTAGTGTTAAATCCTCTATTTACAATATCTTGATCTGTTGGAGAAATTTGAGCATAAGCCTTAACATTAACTTCTACCTTTGGACTTATATGGATATTAGAATAAGCACCAAATTGGAAATTATCTGATTTTTGGGTTAAAAGATTATCTTTTATTTCAGCGTTTGCATAAGTAAAATAAGCACCAATAATAACATCATCGTTAATTTTTCTATCCATACCTATAGTGGCTCCATATAAAGCACCACTATCTCCATCTATGATGTTTGCACCGCCTATTACATTACCCCAAATGCTGTTATTATAATTATCAATATAATTTCCTCTATAATCATTAGTAGCAAATCTTATTTGAGATAATTTTGTAGCGTAATTTCCATAAGGATTATTTAACATAGCTACACGAGAACCTATAGATACATCATTTGATACATTGATAGTTGAGTTTATACCTGATGAGGCTTGATTTACATTTGAGATAGATTTAGCTGAATCTTTTATATCATTTGCTACTTGTTCCCCGACTTTATCAAATTTAATACTACCTATTGCATTTAAATCTCCACCAATTTTAAGTCCATCTAAAATTTTAGAAACAAAGTCTTTGTTAGAAGCTGAAACACTAGAATCGTTTTTAATGTAATCATCATTAGAGATTATTCCACTTCCAGCATTGCTAATCATATCTTGAATTTGTTTTATTTGCTCATTAATTTTTGCAATAGCTTTATCAATTTTTTCTATATTAACACCTTCATCATCTTTGGCATCTTTTAAATCAGTTTTAATTAATTCTAGATATTTTTTATCGCTTTCTAGAATCATCTTATTGTTATTTACATTTTCATTTGCACCACCACTAATTAAAAGCTTATTATCTTTTGTAGAAAGTTCATATTCAACAAAATCTTTTACATCCATAGCTCTTACAACTTCATAATCAAGTCCTAAGTCTTTGTTGCTCATACCAACAATGCTTTCAAAATTTTTACTTATGTTTACACTAGCTTTGTTTGAGCTTGTTATATCTTCATTAAACCCTTCACTTGCACTCATAAAAACATAATTATTTAAAGCTAAATCACCAAAACTTGTTGTTCCTATGGAAAAGTTTGAATTTGTGATATTTGCTTTACCATTTACTTGTATGTGGTTTTGACTTTTATTACCACCTATGGTAAATAGAGTAGATTTATCTGCTGTAAAATTTCCATTTACTTCAAGAGAGCCTTGTAGGCCATGCCCATCAGCGATTAAAATAGCTGAAGATTTTATATCATCTAAAATACCCTCTGCAGGATTAGATGAACCTTTTATGCTAAAATCTCCATTTACGATGGATTTTCCATCTAAGCTTTGAAATATCACATCTGTTGCCTCAGTTTTTTTAGCATTAATGGTATAGTTTGTTACATAACTAGCACCTTCGGAGGTATTTTTAAAACTAAGATTATTAGAATTTAAGTTAATATTTACTCTTGAGAGATCTTTATATTCATCATTAACTATATCATTAGCTAGGTCTGTCATTGTGAGATTTATAGTTAAGTCTTGATTGGTATGTTCTTGTTTTAGATTGAAATTTTGACCATCACTGGTTTCAAAATAATTTTTCATAGTGTCATCTGTTATGGTAATTTCTTGTGTTAAGATAGCATTGCTTAATAAAGCACTAATACCAACTCCCATTAAAACTTTACTTGTGTAATAAGAAAGTTTCATTTGATTACTCCTTGTAAATTTAAATTGAAAAAAGCATTATACCCCCCCCCTAAATTTAAGTTTAAAGTAAATGAAAAAAAATATAAATATTAGATTATTGCAAAGTAAGAAAGTTTTTAAGTAGCTTTTTGCCATTTTGACTCAGTATGGCTTCAGGGTGGAATTGAACTCCATAAATATCGTATTTTTTATGTTTTAAAGTCATGATGATATTATCTTCACTATGGGCTAAAATTTCACATTTTTTACCTATATGATTAACATAAAGAGAGTGATATAAACAAATTTTAAAATTTTGTTTAAGATTTTTAAAAAGTGGGTTTGGTTTGAATTTTATAGTTTTTACCTTACCATGAGTTGGGTTTGGAAGTTTAGAAATTTTACCACCAAAAACATGTGCTATACATTGGTGTCCTAGACAAATTCCAAGAATTTTTTTATCTTTTTTAAAATATTTTATAGCTTTTAAACTTAACTTTGATTTTTTTGGAGAATTTGGTCCAGGGGAGATTAGAAGATGGGTAAAATCATATTTTTTAAGCTTTTTTGGATTTTTAAATTTATCGTTTTTAATAATTTTATAAGCAATGTTTAATTCTTTTAAATAAAAGGCTATGGTGTAGGTAAAAGAATCATAATTATCTATAATCAAAACTTTCACAAAAATACCTTTTTTAAGCCTCTTAAAGAATTAATAGCATAAATTTCTTTAGCATTTAAAAGCTCATCTTTAGTGATATCTTTTTCTTTGATGAGCTTGTGTTTTAAGAGTGTTTGTCTATAAATACCATTTAGGCAGTTTTTAGCATAAGGGGTAAAATACTCATCATTTAAATTTATAATAATGTTACTTCTTGAACCCTCACAAAGTATGCCTTTTTCATCAAAAAAAACTATGTCATAGCAAATATTTTCTTTCCATAGATAAGAATTTGCTTCATATAAACTACGCAGAGAAGTTTTATGGTGTGTTAAAAGATTTACTTTTATGATGTCTTTACTTATGAGTAGTTTTTTGCTTGAATTTTCTTGTATATTGCTAAAATCAAACTCATAGAGGCCATTTTCAAAAAGTTTTAATTTAATAGCCTTTGAGCCTTTTTGAGTAAAATTACTTTTTGTAAAAAAATGATGATGATTGAAAACAAAATTGTTAAAATTTTGTAAAGATTTAAAATGGAATTTTTTATCTTTACTCTCTAGTATATTTTTAAAATCATGTTTTAATCTTTGAGTATCAAAGCCAAAAAAATTAGCTGAGTTTAAAATTCTTGTCAAATGTTCTTTGAAAAATAAAATAGAATGATTTTTATAATACATTGTTTCAAATAAATAAAAGTTAGGTTTTAAAATTTTACTTTTTAGTTTTAATTCTTCAAATTCATCTTGTTTTTGTGAGTCCCACACAAGTCCGCTTCCTACACCATATCTTAAAAAATCATCATTATTTTTTTTCTCTAAAGTGCGTATGGCTACGCTAAATTTTGCTTTATCTTTATGGATTAAGCCTATCGCTCCACAATAAATCCCGCGTTTTCTTTGCTCTAAATTTTCTATGAGTTTAATAGTTTCTATTTTGGGTGCACCTGTGATAGATCCACATGGAAAAAGGGCTTTGAAAATTTTAAAATAATCATTTTCTTGTTTTAATTTCCCACTTATTTTTGAAATGAGTTGGTGTAAGGTAGGGTAGGTTTTAACCTTAAAAAGTTCGCATTTTAAAGAATGTTTTTTGATGAGTTTTGAAATATCATTGCGTAATAAATCAACTATCATTACATTTTCACTAATAGTTTTTTCATCGCATTTTAAAAAGTTTTTTAGACTTTCATCTTCTTTTGGATTATTTGAGCGTTTGATTGTGCCTTTCATGGGTTTTGTGATGATTTTTTTATTTTTGATTTTAAAAAAAAGTTCAGGTGAAAATGAAGCCAATTCTAAAAATTCATTTTTCATATAAGCTTTATAGGGTGTATTTTGCTTAGGATAAAGGCTTAAAAAACTCTCATACACATTAAGATTTGATTGTAAATGTAGTTCTTGAGTAAGATTAACTTGATAACTTTGACCTTTAGCTATGGCTTCTTTGACTTTGTCAAAGTTTTCAAAATACTTTTCTTGGTTTAAATTGGATGAAAAACTTGGATAAAAGTCTAAATTTTTTTCTTCGTTTGTAAAGATTTTTTTTGATTTAAAAGCAAAAAAATATAAAAAAGGCTCTTTGCTTTTATAATTTTTATCTTCTAGATATTTATAGAATTCATATTGAATATAGCCTAAAAAATAATATTGATTTTTATATTTTTCTATGATTTTAAAAGCTTTTTTACTTTCTTTTTGAGTGTGAGCTTTAAGAGTGAAGACAAGATCATCATAAAGGTATTTTCCAAATATAGCAAATGCCATTTAAAATCTTTGATTTAGAAAAATACAAATAAAGCTAATAATACACATATTTTTGCTCTAAATTGCTAAGTTAAAAAGCTTTTGACGAGATTTTGTATAAGCAAATTCCATCCATCTACCAAAACAAAAATAAGCAATTTAAAAGGCATGGAAATCATAACAGGTGGTAACATCATCATACCCATAGCCATTAGCACTGAGCTTACTACCATATCAATAACTAAAAATGGCAAGAAAAGCAAAAAGCCTATTTCAAAAGCAGTTTTGAGTTCACTTATCATAAAAGCAGGCACTAAAACCGTTAAAGGAACATCATCTATGGTTTTTGGATTTTCTAAATTTCTGATCCTATAAAAAAGTGCTAAGTCTTTTTCTCTGGTATTTTTTAACATGAAATCTTTAAAAGGTTTAACGCCTTTAGCAAAGGCTTCTTCATAGCCTATTTGTTCAGCAATATAGGGTTTTATGCCTTCATTGTATGATTTTGTAGCAACAGGTTCCATAATAAAAAAAGTTAAAATCAAAGCTAGTGTCGCTAAGATAGTATTTGGAGGCATGGTTTGTGTGCCAAGAGCAGTTCTTAGAAAAGAAAAAACTACTATAAGTCTTAAAAATGAAGTCATTACAAAGATGATAGTTGGAGCAAGTGCTAGTATAGTTAAAACTATAATTATATTTAAAGTTGTTACGAGCTGTTGAGGGCTATTTGGGGCACTAAGGCTTAAATTTACAGTTGGTATAGTTGCTTCAGCGCCAAAAAGAGCTAGGCTTGATAAAAATAAAACTAGTAAAACCCTCAAAATATTTCCTTGGTTAAAATTAAAAGCATTATTTTAGCAATTTTACTCTTAAAAATGCAATTTATATGATTGAATTAATGGTTTATTTTTAAAATGCTAGAGTGAAAAACTCTAGCATTTAGGAGTTTCTCAAAAAATATTTTTTTTAGAATTTGTATTTAAAACCTACTTGACCACTTACATAAGTTTCATTTTTACCATCTGTTTTACCAGCTAGTATTTGTTTAGCTCCAACACCTGCATTTAGGCTAAATTGCTCACTAATATCTACATTTCCACCTATGATGATTTGTCCATAAGTTTTTTTCTTATCATTACCTTTGATGATAAAATTTGAATTTGATCCAACAAATCCAGCTACATAATCATCTCCATTATTCATTACATATTGTTCTATTTTTGGAGTGATAAATAAATACGATGTTTCGCTCATATATTTTCTAAATTCAGCACCAAGTTCTAAAGATATGGAATTATTTGTCATACTTTGAACATCTTTTGCAAACATACCACTTTCTTTATAACTTGGAGTGTGTGCGTAGTAGTAATTTATACCAGCAAAAGGCTTGATGAATAATGATGATGAATTTGGATTAAAAATTCTACCGGCATTAGCACTTAAACCAAAGAATTTACTATCAAAATCAGCCTTATTAGAATCATTTAACATTACAACACTTTGATCTGTTGGAGAAATTTGCCCGTAAGCTCTTAGATTAATTTCCCATTGATCGTTTGGATTAATTAAAGAATAAATACCAAATTGATAGTTATCTGATTTTTGTTCCATAACTCCATCTTTGATAGTTGAATCAGCATAAGTAAAGTAAAAACCAAGCAAAGCATTATCATTGATTTTTCTATCAGCACCTAGTGTAAATCCATATAAAGCACCACTATCTCCATCTATGATATTTGCACCACCAAAAACATTACCCCAAAAGCTATTATTAAATGAAGAATTTCCATAATAATTATAAACATCGCTTGCTAGTGCTGCTATATGGGTTGTAGCAAATTTTTCTACTAAAGCTTTATCTTGATAAGGATTTGAAAGTTTTGCTATTCTTGTTCCAATTGCTAGGTCATTTGCTACACCTATAGATGAATTAACAGAAGAATTTTGAGCATTATTTACTATAGCTTTTGCACTTGCTTTTGTATTTGTGGTAAGTGTGTTTAGATTTTTTCCTGTGGTATCTAGAGTGAGTGCTGCGATAGCATCATTGCTAAGTTTAGAATCTAAAATACTATTTAGCATATTTACAGCTAAATTTTTATTTTCTAAGCTAACATCTTTCATATTTTCAACTAAATCACTACCATCAAATTTTCCACCATTATCTTGTATATCTTGGATTTGTTGTTCTAATTTTTTAATTTGGTCCTGTAGTTCTTTTTCTGCTTGTGCTATGGCTTCAAGCATAGCATCATCGCCAATATATCCTGGTTTTTGGTAGGTTCCAAATCCAGAATTTTCTAAATTTTCATTTCTTTTAATATCTTCTTTTATATTATTAAAGCTATCTAAAGCTTCTTTTCTAATATCAATTTCAGATTTTAATATTTTTGATAAATCTCTTACATTTTCATTAGCACCACCGCTAAATAAAAGACTTTTGCCATCATTAGAAACACTAAGTTTATAATCTGTAAATTGAGCCAAATCAGTATCTTCAAAAAATTCATTTTTTGGAAGTAAATTTAAATTGAAAAAAGCATTATACCCTCCCCCATAAATTTAAGTTTAAAGTAAATGAAAATCTGTAAAAAACAAATAACAACTAGTAAGAATTTTTACTTTAGCTTGTTAAAATAAGCAATAATTTTTAAAACAAAGGTAAATTATGAAAATTTCTGTGCTTATTTTGGCTGCTGGACTTGGCACGCGTATGAAATCACAAAATCCAAAAGTACTTCAAAAAATTTGCTCAAAAGCAATGATTTTACATATTTTAAAACAAGCATATAAAATTAGTGATGATGTATGTGTGGTGCTTTCTCATCAAAAAGAAAAGGTTGAACAAGTTGTTTTAGAGCATTTTCCAAATACACGTTTTTTAGAACAAGACTTACAAAATTTTCCAGGTACTGCAGGGGCTTTAAGGGGTTATGAGAGTAAGCATGAAAAAGTATTGATTTTATGTGGTGATATGCCTTTAGTTAAAGCAGATGATTTAGAAAAAATAGCTTTAAATGAGAGTGATTTTAATGTGGCAGTTTTTGAGGCAAAAGATCCAAAAAGTTATGGAAGAATAGTATTAAAAGAAAATAAAATTCAAAAAATAGTAGAAACAAAAGATGCAAGCAAAGAAGAACTTGCTATAAACATTTGCAATAGCGGTGTTTATGCTATAAAAGCACAAATTTTAAAAGAAGTATTGCCTTTGATAAAAAATGATAATAAAGCCAAAGAATATTATTTAACCGATGCGGTTTATTTAGCAAAAGAAAAGGGCTATGAAATCGATGCAGTGTTTGTAAATGAGCAAGATTTTATGGGGGTAAATGATAAAATTGAGCTTTGCTTAGCTCAAGATCTTATGCAAGAAGCGATTAAAAAAGAATGGATGAAGCAAGGAGTGATTTTTCATATGCCTGCGACGACTTTTATTTCAGATGAAGTTGAGTTTGTAGGCGAGTGTGAAGTGTATGAAAATGTGCGTATAGAGGGAAAATCAAAAATCATTAATTCTATCATCAAAAGTTCAAGTGTGATTGAAGATAGTATAGTAGAAAATAGCGATGTAGGGCCTTTAGCGCATTTGCGTCCAAAATGCCAGCTTAAAAATACCCATATAGGAAATTTCGTAGAATGTAAAAATGCTTTATTGAATGGAGTTAAAGCAGGGCATTTGAGTTATTTAGGGGATTGTGAGATAGATGAGGGAACTAATATAGGTTGTGGTACTATCACTTGTAATTATGATGGGGTTAAAAAGCATAAGACCAAAATAGGTAAAAATGTTTTTGTGGGTTCAGATACGCAATTTATCGCTCCGGTTGAGATAAAAGATGAGGTAATCATCGCAGCAGGAAGCACTGTGTGTAAGGATGTAGAAAAAGGCTCTTTGTATATTAATAGAGCAAAGACGCAAATTATAGAAGATTTTTACTATAAAAAACTAGGTAAAAAATGAAAACAATCTTACTAGCAGTAAGTGGAAGCATAGCCTTTTATAAAGCTTATGAGCTTATTTCTTTATTAAAAAAAGAAGGTTTTAGGGTTAAAGTTTTACTAAGTTTGGGAGTTTTAAAATTTGGCACTAAGCTTAGCTTTGAAGCTTTAGCGGATGAAGTTTTATGTGAAGATAATGAAAGTTGGCAAAATACTAATAATCATATAGCTTTTAGCAAGACTTGCGATTGTGTACTTTTTGCGCCTGCTAGTATAAATTCTATTAATAAATTAAACTATGGTATAGCAGATAATTTATTTATTCAAACTTTAATAGCAGTAGATAAAAATAAACCATTTTTAATCGCACCCGCTGCAAATACAAACATGTATTTACATTTTAGCACTCAAAATTCTTTAAAAAATTTAAAAGAGCAAGGTTGTATTATCATTGATCCTATAGTTAAAACTCTAGCTTGTAAAGATGAAGGATTAGGAGCTTTGGCTGAGCTTGATAGTATTATAAATGCTTTAAAAAGAAGTCTAATGCAAGAAGATTTTTTTAAAGATAAAAGTTTTATTGTAAGTGGTGGTGGCACTAAAGAAAAAATTGATGATGTAAGATGTATTAGTAATTTTTCAAGTGGAAAAATGGCAAAGGCGGTTGCTGATGCCTTGTATTTTTTAGGTGCTAAAGTAGTGTTAGTTAGCTCAGTAGAGTTTAAAACACCTTATAAATTAGAAAAATTTGAATCTTCTTTAAAACTAAAAGAAAAATTGCAAAAATACAAAGATTTTGATGCTTTAATTATGGCTGCTGCTGTGAGTGATTTTACTCTTGAGGCTTATAAGGGTAAGATTAAGAAAAATGAGCATTTAAACGGACTTGATTTAAAATTAAAGCTTAATGAGGATATCTTAAAAAATTTAGATTTTAAAGGCAAAAAAATAGGCTTTAAAATGGAATTTGATGAGCAAAATGCTTTAGAAAATGCTAAAAAATCTTTAGTTAGTAAAAATTTAGATATGGTGTGTTTAAATGTCTTAAATGAGCAAATGAACTTTGGAAGTGATGAAAATAGCATTTGTTTTATCACTAAAAATAGCATCTCTCAAAGTTCCAAACAAAGCAAAGAAAAACTTGGTTTTATTTTAGCACAAGAATTAAGGAAACTTTGGTGAATATCATCAACTCAACCTTACCTGTAAGAATGCAAATTTTAGAAAAACGCGCATATAATCGCTATGTATTGCTTTTAAACACTAAAAAGCTTGAAACAAAAAGTTTGATAGAGCTTGAAGTAGGGGAGGAGTATTTAGCTGAAGTTTATGAAGATAAAGGCGTGATTTCTTTTAAAAATCTTTTGAAAAAGCCTAAAATTAGACTTTTTGAAGAAGGGACTGAACTTATAGAAAAGCTTTTACAAGAAGGTGATGAAAAAGCTTGGTATAAAAAATTCATTATCCAAAGACTTATGGAAAGCAAAAGCGCATATGAGTTTGAAATTTATAAGGAAATGTTTTTTGCGTTTTTTGAAGGAATTTATCATATACCTTTTGTTTATGAGGGAAATAGAGCTTTATTTGAAGCTAAGAAAAATGGAAATATTTTAGAGGTGTATTTGTATTTTGAAATTTTTGGTGCTTTAAAAATTATAATTGATAATGGTAAAATCACACGCATACAAACACCTTTTGCCAAAGTAGCACATTTTTTAAACGAGTATTTTAAATTTGAAGTAGTTAATACGCTCAATCCTATGTTTGTTTTTAAAAGATTGATGGATATAAAGGGATAGAATGAATGAGTTAAAGCATCTTGCTGTAGTAATGGATGGCAATAGAAGATGGGCTAGAAAAAATGAACTTTTAGAAAAAATTGGCTATAGTCAAGGTGCTAAAGTTGTTGAAAAAATTATAGAAGTATGTATAGATGAAAAAATTCAAAATCTAACCCTTTATGCTTTTAGTACAGAAAATTGGCAAAGACCAAAAGAAGAAGTGGAGTTTCTTTTTAAACTATTAAATAAATATCTTGATGAATCTTTAAATAAATTTATAGCTAATGAAGTGCGTTTTAAAGCTATAGGAAATTTAAGTCTTTTAGATGAATTAACCTTGAAAAAAATACAAAATTTTCAAGAACAAACTAAAAACCACACAAGATTATGTGTAAATTTAGCTATTTCTTATGGAAGCAAGGATGAAATAGTTAGAGCGGTTAAAAAGGTGATTGAAAAAAATCTTGAAATTAATGAAGCAAATATACAAGCAAATCTTGACTTAAGTGAAGATGTGGATTTGTTTTTAAGGGTAGGGAGCGCTAAAAGAATTTCAAATTTTTTATTATGGCAATCAAGTTATGCAGAAATTTATTTTAGTCAAACCTTATTTCCTGCACTTACTAAAAAAGAAATCACAAATATCATTACTGAGTTTAAAAAACGCAAAAGAACCTTTGGTAAATGATATTTTTATTTTTATTACTAGGGCTTTGTGTGGGTTCTTTTGTCAATGTTTTGATTTTAAGAACGATTAATAAAGAAAGCATAATAAGCCCAAGATCAAAATGCCCTAAGTGTTTTAAAACTTTGAAATTTTATCATCTTTTTCCTTTGTTATCTTTTGTATTTTTAAAAGGCAAATGTGCTTTTTGTAAAGAAAAAATTTCTTTGATTTATCCTTTTAATGAATTTATTTGTGCGTGTTTGTTTGTCTTTGCTTTTTATTTAATCGAAGATGTTTTTCAAATTTTAATTTTTGCTTGTATGCTAGCTGTATTATTAGCACTTTCTTGGATGGATTATTATCTAAAAGCAGTGAGTGAGCTATGGCTTTGGATTTTATTTATTTTAGCTTTTTGTTTTGATTTTTTGCAAAATGGTTTAAATTTAGAGGATTTTCAAGATAGCTTTTTATTTAGAGTGTGTTTTGGAGCGGGGTTAATTTTTATACTAAAAAGTGTGATTAATTTTATTAAAAATTTTAAAAAAAGAGATGAAATTTTAGAAAGTTTAGGGGAAGGTGATGTTATAATAATAGCTTTGATTTTTGGAATTTTTGGCTATGAAAAAGGCTTTTTGATTTTATTTATTGCAAGTTTTTTAAGTCTTTTGATGTTTATAAAAATAGCCAAGAAAGATTATCAAATGCCTATGATTCCTTTTTTATTTTGTGGAATTTTGATTAATCTAAGTGTAGAAAGTATATTATGAAACTAGTTTATAAGTATTTGCTTAATCAGTTTTTAAGTACAATGTTATCTTTATTTTTTACTTTATTTATTATTGTTTCGATTATTTTTTTTATACAACTTGCTAAAATTACTGCTTATATTGAAATTACTTTTTTTGAATTAATCAAATTATATATTTTTCTTTTACCAAAGATATTAATTTTTACTCTACCCATATCTTTTTTCATAGCTTTGACTTTGGCCTTTTATAGGCTTTCTAGAGAAAATGAAAGCACAGTGTTGTTTGCTTTGAGTATAGCTCCAAGCATGATAGCAAGTTTTTTTGCAAAAATTGCAGCTTTAGTAAGTGCTTTTATGCTTGTGGTGGTCTTGGTTTTTATACCTATATCTTTTGAACTTTTTGATAATTTTGTAGATTATAAAAAAATTAGTGCTAAAGTAAGTATAAAAACAGGGGAATTTGGACAAAGATATGGAGAATGGCTTGTTTTTATCGATGCCAAAAATTCTGATGAAACTTATAAAAATATCATAATGTATCATCCAAAGAAAAACCCACAAGATAAAGAACAAGTGATTTTAGCTAAAGAAGGAAAGTTAGAAACAAATGATGGGGTTATTACTTTTAAGCTAGATGAAGGAAAAGCTTATGAGATTAAAGAAGAAGATTGGCATATTTCTAGTTTTAAAAATTTATTAATTAAAAGCAAACTTTCTTCTAAAGAATTAAATACTCAAAGTTTTTATGGGTATTGGTCTGATGTAACAAGCAATAAAGAAAAAGCAAAAGAATTTGTTATTTATATTCTTATAGCTTTATTTCCTTTAGCTAGTGTGCTTTTTGCACTCTCTTTTGGTATAGTAACTTATCGTTATGAAAAAGGTTTTGCTTATTTTGGAATTTTTGTGATTATTTTTGCCTATTTTACGCTTTTGATTAGTTTTTATAATCCTCCTTTTGTAGCTATCGCTGTGATTTTTTCAAGCTTTTTAATTACTTCTTTGTTTTATTTTAAAGCAAAAATTGCAAGTAAGTATTAATGCTTTTAAAATTAACTTTTTCTTATGATGGTTCTAAATTTCAAGGTTCAGCCACCCAACCACATAAGCTTAGTGTCCAAGATACCTTAGCGCAGGCCTTGTCGCATTTGGGTATTTATGAAAAACCTTTATTTGCTTCAAGAACTGATAAAGGTGTGCATGCATTTAATGCAGTTGCTTGTGTAAAAGCAGGAGAACATTTTAAAGATTTTGTATATTTAAAAAATAAAATCAATCATTTTGCACACCCATTTATACATATAAAGCATATCCAAAGAATGCAAGAAAATTTCCAAGTGCGTTTTGATGTGCAAAAAAGAGCATATCGCTATATTATAAGTCATGAAAAATATAATCCTTTTTTAGCCTCATATGTGCATTTTTATCCAAAAATAAATATTAAATTAGCCAAGGAAATTGCTTTTTTATTTGAAGGAGAGCATGATTTTAAACTCTTTCAAAAAGAAGGCTCTGATAATAAAACAAGTATAAGAAAAATGTATAAAACTAGAGTTTATGCTTATAAAAATTACACTGTGTTTTATTTTGAAGCAAATGGTTTTTTAAGATCTCAAATTAGAATGATGATGGCAAGTATTTTAAAAGTATTAGAAGGAAAAATGAGCAAAAATGAGCTTTTAGATCAAATCAATGCCAAAAAAGCTCATTGTAGATTTTTAGCTCCTGCTAGTGGTTTGTATTTGAGTAAGATTTCTTATTATAATAATGCATGATTTTTCTATGTATAAAAAATGAAAAAAGAATGATCAAGGTCCCTATGCAAAAAGGTAGTAGCTCTACATCTACTCCAAAAATACTCATATTGATAAAAATACTTATAGGTATAATGGCATTATTCATCAAAGCTAAAACCCCGCTATCTACTTCAGTGGAGCCTTTGTTCCATAAAAAATATCCAAATCCTGAAGCAATAGTCCCAAGATAAATCAAAGCTATCCAAGAACTTAAATTGGATGGTAAATTATTATAATCTCCAAAAAATAAAAAAGCAGGTAAGGTTATACTGGTTGCGCCTAAATAAAAATAAGCGAAAGCTTCTTTTTGATTTAAATTTGTATTTTTTTCTAATAAAATTTTATAAAAACTTTGTCCAGCGCCAAATACTAAATTAGCTCCTTGAATAAGTAAAAAGCCATATAAAAAATTAGAGTTAATATTATCAAATTTAACTACAAAAGCACCTACAATACATATAAAAATACTTATAAAATATAAATATCTAAGATTTTTTGAAAAAAGCCCATAAAAAAGTACAACATAAAAAGGTGTAAAAATCGTAAAAAGTGCCACTTCGCTTACACTTAAATATAAAAAAGAATGATAATAAAATAAATTCATCACACCAAGTTGTAAAGCTCCAATGCTTATGAGTTTTAGTTTTAAATGCAAATTCAGCTTAAAATTTAAAAAAGGTAAAAATACTAATAAAGACAAAAAAACTTTTGCAAATGCAGCAAAAAAACTATCCATTTCTAAGGTTATAAAATGCCCAATTAATGGAAAAGAAAAAGCCCAAATAAAACTTGCTAGTAATAAACTTGGCATTTTAAAGCACACCTTCTAATTTAAGTAAAGCTTCTTTGATAAATAAACCACCATTGTATCCGCCTAAGTGATTTTTAGCTACCACTCTATGACAAGGTATAAAAATTGCAAGTTTGTTTTTAGAATTTGCATTACCTACCGCTCTAAAAGCTTTTGGATGATTGATAAAAGAAGCAATTTCTTGATATGTTTTAGTTTGTCCATAGGGAATTTTAATTAAAGCTTTATATACTTTTTGCTCAAATTCGCTCCCCTGAAGAGCTAGGGGTGTATTAAAGAAAAAAAGTTTTTTATTAAAATAAAGGTCTAGTTCTTCTAAGGCTTGTTCTAAAATAATGTGTTTATCTTTGCTAAAATTGGGCTTATATGTTATAAAATCAACATTGATAAGTTTATTTTCATTACTCTGCAAAAGAATATAAGCAAAACTAGCTTTGTAAAAACTTTGATACATTTTTTCCTCATTTTAAAATAATCATTGTATGAATTTTAAATTAATTAATTGTTATTAAAGCAAAAATTTAGTTAAAATAGTGATTTAATTTATATCAAAGGAAAATATTTGAGGATTTTATTATTTAGTTTGATTATAAGTTTAAATGCATTAGCTTTAGATTACACTTGCGGGTATGTCAAAGAAAATAAGATGGATTTTTTTAAAGAGTTTAAACCACAAGTTTCTCAAGATTTTGCTCAAGTAGATTTAAATTGCGATTTTTCTTTAAAAAATAATCAAATTACAAAAAGATTATATGAGCTTGCTAATGAAATTAGAGGAAGTAATAGTGCCTGTATGGGAGGGGAATATTTTAGCGATTTGAGAAAATTTGATTTTAAATTATTAGAAATTGCGCTTGATCCGCAAGTTTATCAAAAAACTTTACAAGATCCTATAATACTTGAAGAAAAATTTGCAAAATTAAAAGCTTATTTTAGATTTTGGGCTTATCAAAGTATAGGAAATTTTAAGCTCTTTAAGGAATTTTGGAAAGAGTATAATAATGCGATTAATCCTTTAACAAAATATTTTCAAAACGAATTTAATCTAGATAAAGCAAGTGCTATTTACTTTGCTAGTAATGCTTTGAATGAATTTTTAAATTGGGCAGTTGGCGAGACTAAAATCTTTAAAGATATTTCGGACTTTGAAAAATTTGTGGCTAATAAAAACAACTCTTTAGAACAAATAAAAGAATATATTTATTCTAAAAAAATTAGCAATTTAGAATTAAATAATGGTTTTAAATCTGCTTTGTTAAACAATAGAGAAAGTCAAATTATAAGTGAGTTTATAAAATTAGGTGTAAAAATAAATGAAGGTTATGAGTCTGCTTTGTTTTTTGCATTAGATAGTGCAGATAATGTCAAGCTTTTATTAGAAAATGGGGCTATTATTGATTATAGAAATTCTTTTGGAAAAACACCTTTGTTTTATGCAGTTGAATACAACAATTATAAGGTTGCAAAAGTTTTGTTAGAAAATGGAGCTAATGTAAATCAAAAATACATTAACGATAATGAAAAACTTTCTATTGCTAGTATGGGAAGTAATACGCCATATTTCATTACTTTATGTGCACTTGAGCATACTTCTAAAAATATTTTTATGCATGGAGCAAACTATGCAGATGTAAAAATGCTTAAGTTGCTTATAGATTACAAAGCAAATTATAAAGAAATTGATGATTTGGGATTTAACGCTCTTGATTTTGCCATAATTGCAAAAAAAGAACAAAATATTAAATATCTAAAAAAACTTGGTTTAAAGGAAAATGAGAATTTGATGCTATATGAAGAGACACAACCATGAAAACTGCTTTAATAACTGGAGTAAGTTCAGGTTTTGGACTAGAGAGTTTAAAAGCTTTAATAGAACTTGATTATAAAGTTATAGCTATAGCAAGACGCAAAGATAGATTAGAAAAACTACAAGAGCTTTATGGGGATAAAATTTATCCCATAGAACTTGATGTTAGAGATAAACAAGCAGTTTTTGCATCAATTGAAAATTTACCTCAAGATTTTGGCAATATTTCTTTGCTTATTAACAACGCAGGTCTTGCTTTAGGTTTAAATGAATTTGATTCTTTGGATATTGAAGATATTGAAGCCATGGTAGATACTAATATCAAAGGCTTTTTATATGTAGCAAGAGCTGCTTTACCTTTACTTAGAAAAGTAAAAAATGCCCACATAATTAATCTTGGCTCAATTGCAGCTAATGTACCTTATTATGGAGGTAATGTTTATTGTGGTACGAAAGCTTTTGTGGCACAATTTTCTAAAGCTTTAAGAACGGATTTGCGCGGAAGCAATATAAAAGTAACAAATATTGCTCCAGGGCTTTGTAAAACTGAATTTAGTGAAGTGAGATTTAAAGGTGATATTAAAAAAGCTGATGAGGTTTATGAAAATACTAAATATATCAAAGCTGAAGATATAGCAAAAATTATTACTTTTATCATTAGCTTACCTGAGCATATTAATATTAATGAAATAGAGCTTATGCCTGTGACTCAAACATGGGCGGGAACTTTTAGCGAAAAAATATAAAAACTTAAGGATAATTATGAAAATTTTTTATTTATTATTAGCTCCTTTGTTGTTATTTGCTGATACACAAGCAAATGCAGAACTTTTTGGAGCTTGGACGCTTTTACCACCGGTGATAGCTATTATTTTAGCTTTTGTTACTAAAGATGTAGTACTTTCGTTATTTATTGGTGCATTAAGTGGTACTTTTATGTTAGGACTTATTGAAAATAGTATTTACCATGCTATCATTGCTTCTTTTACAGGCTTTATTTCCAAAGTGGTAAATGCCATGGCAAGTCCGGGTAATGCAGGAATTTTATTGCAAGTTTTAACTATAGGTGGTGTTGTAGCTCTTATTACCAAAACAGGGGGGACAAAAGCAGTAGCTATTTGGCTTTCTACTAAAGCTAAACAAGCAAAAAGCTCACAATTTGCTACTTGGTGCATGGGAATTTTTATTTTCTTTGATGATTATGCCAATTCATTAATCGTAGGTCCTATCATGCGTCCGGTAACAGATAAATTTAGAGTAAGCTGTGAAAAGCTTGCTTTTATAATGGATGCAACTGCAGCACCAATTACCGGTCTTGCTATCATTTCTACTTGGATAGGACTTGAAATTTCTTTAATTCGCAGCGGATATGATCTAATTGATAATGCAACTTTTGCACATTTAGGTGTAGTAAAAGAAGAAATTAACGCTTTTGAAATCTTTGTACAAACCTTACCTTATAGATTTTATAATCTTTTTATGTTGATTTTTGTTGTTTTGACTATTTATACAGGTAGGGAATTTGGACCTATGTTAAAAGCTGAGCTTAGAGCTAGAGCGGGTAAATTTTCTCATGGTCATGAACAAATTGATAATATAGAAGATAAGGTCTTAGAGCCAAAAGAGCATGTAAAATTGCAAGCTTCTAATGCTATTATACCTTTAGCTATCTTGATTGTGTTTTCATTTATAGGTTTTTATTTTAGTGGTTATAATGCCTTAGATGATGTGAGTGTTAAAGCACAAATTGATGCAGCACCGCTTAGTTTATTTGCTTTTAGAGAGACTTTTGGCGCAGCTGATGCTTCAGTTGTATTATTTCAAGCAGCACTTTTAGCTACTATAGTAGCTATTATTTTGGGAATGTATAGAAAAATATTTACTTTAAAAGAAGCTATTGCGGTTTGGACTCATGGCTGGAGAACTATGATTATGACTGTGATTATTTTACTTTGTGCATGGTCATTAGCTTCTGTGATTAAAGATTTGGGAACTTCTAAATATTTAATTGACTTATTTTCAGATAAAACACCTCTTTATTTGCTTCCTACAGCAATTTTTATTTTTGCTTCTATTATTTCTTTTTCAACGGGAACTAGTTATGGAACTATGGGTATTTTAATGCCTTTGGCTATTCCTTTAGCTATGGCTGTTGGGGTTCATAATGAATTAAGCGGAGCAGAGTTGCACCAATATATGATTATTAATATTTCAGGGGTTTTAACAGGAGCTATTTTTGGAGATCATTGCTCACCAATTTCTGATACAACTATACTTTCATCTATGGGAAGTAAGTGTGATCTTTTAGCTCATGTTAGTACACAAATGCCTTATGCTTTGAGTGTTTGTGCTATTAGTATACTTTGTGGTTATTTACCGGTAGCATTAGGACTTAATGTATGGTTAGGACTTGTTTTTGGAATCTTAGCTATGATAGCTTTACTTTTTGTGGTTGGCAAAAAGGTAGATGCGTAAATGTATTTTGAAGAAAAAATTGCTTTAAACAAAGCATTGTTTTCTTCTTTATATGATGGAGAAATTCAGTGCTTTAAATCACCTTTAAAAGCTTATAGAACTAGGGCGGAATTTTCTATATATCATCATGAAAATGGGAAAATTTCTTATGCAATGTTTGAAAATAAGAAAAAAATTCCTATTGAAAATTTTGATATAGCAGATGAAAAAATTCAAAAATATATGCCTATTTTATTAAATAATCTAAATGAAAATTTAAAAGAAAAGCTTTTTGGAGTAGAGTTTTTAGCTACAAAATTAGATTTAAGTATAACTTTACTTTTCCATAAAAATATAGAGCTAATCACACAAGATTTACAAGAATTAGCAGAAAAATTAAATCTCAAGCTCATAGCAAGAAGTAGGGGTAAAAAACTTGTATTTAATGGAGAAAATTTAAGACAAATTTTAAACATCAATACAAATGAATTTTCATATGAGTTTAATAATGATTGTTTTATCCAACCCAATACTTTTATTAATGAAAAGATGATCGAATGGGTTGTATCTTGTGTAGAGAGTGATTTTAAGCAAGATTTATTAGAGCTTTATTGTGGTTATGGAAATTTTACTATAGCTTTAGCAAGAAATTTTAAAAAAGTTTTAGCAACTGAAATTTCTAAGAAAAATATTGAGTTTGCTTTAAAAAATTGCGTTTTAAATTCTATTGAAAATATAACTTTTACAAGGCTTTCTAGTGAAGAGTTAAGTCAAGCATTGAAAAAAGAAAGGGAATTTAATCGCTTAAAAGACATAGATTTAGATGGTTTTAAAATATCTCATGTCTTAGTTGATCCTCCAAGAGCAGGACTTGATTTAAGTGTGATTGAACTTATTAAAAATTATGAAAATATCATTTATATATCGTGCAATCCTATCACTTTAAAAGAAAACCTTGAGAAATTATGCAAAACTCATAAAATATCCAAATTTGCATTTTTTGATCAATTTGCAAACACAAATCATCTTGAATGTGGTGTTTATTTGAAAATCAAATAACAATATAAAACATTAATTTTGCACATATTACAATAATTATAGTAAAAATAAATACAATAGGATGAATATATGCATGAAAAGGATTTTGTTTTTTTAAGATTATTTTATAAAAAAGAGAAAATAGTATTAATATAAAAATACAAAAAGCAAAGAATATTTTGCAAATAAATATCCAATTTAATAAATTTAAGTGAAAATGAGCTAAATATAAACCGCTAAGAAATAAAATCAATACAATAGGTGGCATTATTTTAATTGTATTTTTTATATCCAAATTTAATTTTCTTAATAAGAATACATCGGTAAATAAAAATCCTATAAAAAATATAGCACAAAATAAATGTATTATTAGTATATAAGGATAAATATCGATCATGATTACAACCTTTATTGTGATAATTTTTAATATTTTATAATACTTAGTGGTAAAATTTATTGACTTATGTTCAATTATGTTAAGCATTATAAAATAATAATGCAAGTTTTATTAGTATAAATAAAGTCTCTAAAGTCATAGTTTAATCTAAGCTAATTTGAGTTTGTCAATACTACAAATATTTGTAAATTTAAAATATTATAACAAAGTTACAAGCTTTAATTTTTTGATATTTTTTATCTTAAATGCAGAATGTATTTAAGGAAAAAACTTATATAAGTTAGAATTTATGTAATCTTTGTTACTATTAAAATAGTTGATTTAATCAATTAATTTTTACAAAGGATTTCTCATATTTTTTCAAAAAATTACTTATACAAATAGAAAAATACTCTATAAAGTCAATGAAATTTTAAAGCCATTTGGATTGAAATCAAGTGATTGGAGAGTTTTTGTTTATTTAAGCCATCATCAAAATAGCACTTTAGCTCCAATATGTGAATTTTATCAAATGGATAAAGCTATACTTTCTAGAGTTGTTTCCAAACTAGCAAAACTTGAATATATAGAGTTTTTAAAAGCTGATGATAAAAGAGAAAAGATCATTACTTTAAGTGCCAAGGGTAAAGAAATTTTTTTTGATGCAAATGTTTGTATAAGAAAATATGAAAAAGAAATCTTAGATATATTAGATGAACAAGATCAAGAAGTGCTTTTAAAATTACTTGATTATATCAATGAAAAAATTTAAGAAAGGTTTTTTCATGGGTCTTAGTAAGAAATATAATTTATTTAATATAAATTTTTTCTGTATTTTTGGGATAAATTTTGTTATTTGTCTTGTTTTTTATATGAGTACTATTTCTAGTACAGATTATGTTTTGGGTGTTTTAAATCTTCAAACTAGCACCGCAGGACTTATAATGGGTGCTTTTGTTATAGGCGCTTTGCTTTCTAGACTTTATTTTGGTTCTATTATTGATGGTATTAATATAAAAAAAGTGATTATATTTTCACTTTTATTTTATCTTTTTATTAATTTAATGTATTTGAAATTTTATAATGTGTATTTTTTGGTATTGATACGCTTTTTAGCTGGAGTTTGCTATGGAATTTGTTCTTGTGCTTGTGGGGCAGCTATTGCTAGAATAATACCTAGTAATAAAAGAGGAATTGGTATAGGGTATTATGCTACGAGTGTTGTTTTAACTTCAGCTTTAGGGCCTTTTTTGGCCATAAAACTTGACTCTATCAACTTATTTCAACTAAGCTTTTTAATTGTAAGTGTGAGTATTATCTTTGCATTAGTTTTATCAATTTTTTTAAAAGTAAGAAGATTTAAAAAACATTATCATGTAAAAAGAAAATTTAGTATTTATAATTATTTTGAAAAATCAGTTTTAAATTTGGCTTTGATTACTTTTTTGATCGCATGTCCTTTTGGAGCTATTATAGCTTATATGAGTGCTTATACTCAAAGTTTAAATTTAAGCTTTGCTGGATCTATGTTTTTTGTAATATATGCTGGATTTTCTATAGTTTTTAGACCTCTTGCTGGAAAAGTATTTGATAAACATGGAGCTAATATTGTAATAATTTTTTCATTATTTAGTTTTATATTGTGTTTACTTTTACTTGCGTTTGCAAAAAATTTTTATATGATTATTATCGCCGGTATATTTTGTGCACTAGGTTATGCAAATGCTACTTCAAGCGCACAAGCTTTGGCTATCAAACTAGCTCCTAAAGAAAAAATGGGGTTAGCTAATTCTACTTTTTTTCTATCTTTGGATTTTGGCATAGGAGTTAGTCCTTATCTGTTGGGTATTGTTGAACCAAGTATAGGTTTTGCTAATGTCTATGCACTTTGTGCTGTACTTGTTTTGTTTGCTCTTGTTTTATATTATTTATTAATAGTTAAAAAAACTTTTTGTTAATTTTATTTTAGATACAATGCTTTTTTTAAAAGTAAGGAAAAAGCATTGTGTGATACTCATAAAATACTAAGTTCTATGAAAAATATCGCCATTATAGGACTTAGTCCTAATCAAGAAAAACCTTCGTATTTTGTAAGTAAATATTTACAAGATTTATCTTATACAATTTATCCTATCTATCCCAAAGAAGATTTTATTTTAAACGAGAAAGTTTATAGAAATTTAAGGGAAATTCCTTTTGAAATTGATACGGTTGTAATGTTTAGAAAAGCAAGTTACGCAAATGAAATTTTTGAAGATCTTTTAGCTAAAAATGTTAAAAATTTTTGGATGCAACTTGGTATTATTAACGATGAAATAATGCAAAAATGTAAAAAATTTGGTATAAATTGCGTTCAAGATCGTTGTATTAAAATAGAATTAGATAAAAAGGTAAATCATGATTGAGTTAAATAAAATTTATCAAGCAAAGCAAAAAATTGCAGATTTTGTATTAAAAACCCCTTTGGTGCACTCTTCTTTTTTAAGTGAGTTTTTAGATACTGATGTTTTTCTAAAATGTGAAAATTTACAAAAAACAGGTGCTTATAAAATCAGAGGTGCTTATAATGCTATTGCTAATTTAAGTAAAGAACAAAAGCAAGCAGGTGTAATAGCTGCAAGCGCTGGAAATCATGCACAAGGAGTTGCAATTAGTGCTAAAAAATTTGGGATAGAAGCTGTGATTGTTATGCCTGAAGCTACACCTTTGCTAAAAGTAAGTGCAACTAAAAATTTAGGTGCAAAAGTGATTTTAAAAGGAGATAATTTTGATGAGGCTTATGCTTATGCGTTAAATTATGCTAAAGAACATCATTTAAATTTTATTCATCCTTTTGAAAATGAAAGTATTATAGCAGGGCAGGGTACTTTAATGCTTGAAATGCTTGATGAAATAAGTGATTTAGATATGATTTTAGCTCCAGTTGGTGGTGGAGGTTTGATTAGTGGAGTGGCGAGTGCTGCTAAGCAGATTAATCCTAATATAAAAGTTATTGGAGTAAGTGCTAAAGGAGCTCCTGCTATGTATGAGAGTTTTAAAAGTAAAAAAATAATCAATTCAAAGGCTGTGAGAACCATAGCTGATGGTATTGCGGTGCGTGATGTAAATAAAATTAATTTTGATATTATTCTTGAATGTGTTAATGATTTTATTCAAGTTGATGATGAAGAAATAGCTAATGCGGTGTTGTATTTACTTGAAAAACACAAAATCACAGTTGAAGGTGCTGGAGCATCAGCAGTTGCTGCACTTTTACATAAAAAAATAGATTTAAAAAATCATAAAAAAATAGGCGTGATTTTAAGCGGTGGAAATATTGATGTACAAATGTTAAATATTATCATAGAAAAAGGTTTGTTTAAAGCTTTTAGAAAAATGCTTATCAATGTTACTTTGGTTGATAAACCAGGAGCTTTGAGTACTTTGAGTGATGCTATAAAAGAAGCTCAAGCTAATATAGTTAAAATTGATTATGATAGATTTTCCACTAAGCTAGAGTATGGTGATGCGATGATTTCAATTACTTTGGAAACAAAAGGAAAAGAACATCAAGAATTAGTCAGAAAGATACTTTATGACAAAGGTTTTAATTTCAATGAAATTTTATGATAAATGAAATATAATATTTTGTAAATAAATTATAAGGAAAAAAATGTCGCAAGAAAAAATTTTAGAACCAGATACATTAATAACCTCTAAGACAGATTTAAAAGGGGATATTATTTATGCTAATGATGATTTTTTAAAATATGCGGGTTATAAAATGGAGGAAATTTTATATAAACCTCATAATATTGTGCGTCATCCTGATATGCCAAAAACTGTTTTTAAATGTTTATGGGATTATATACAAGATGGAAAAGAAATTTTTGCTTTTGTTAAAAATAAAACCAAACAAAATGATTATTATTGGGTTTTTACTAATGTTACAGCTTCTTTTGATGAACAAGGAAATATTATAAATTATTATTCAGTTAGAAGAAAACCTAAAAGAGAGGCAATATCAACCATAGAGCAAGTTTATAAAATTCTTTTAGAAATAGAAGAAAAAGATGGTATAAAAGCCGGAGTGGATGAACTTGTTAAGATAGTTAATTCTTATGGTATGAGTTATAATCAATTAATTTTAGAGCTTCAAAGATGAATTTGATAAATTTTGTTTATAAATTATTATTTTATATTGAGATATAATTACTCCCATTTTAATTTTAAACTAAGGAGATTGTGTTATGTCTTCAGAAAAAATTCTAACCTCGGATGTTTTAATAACATCAAAAACTAATTTAAAAGGTGAGATTATTTATGCAAATGAGGATTTTTTGAGATATTCTGATTATAAAATTGAGGAAATTTTATACAAACCTCACAGTATCATGCGTCATCCTGATATGCCAAGAACGGTTTTTAAATATTTATGGGATAACATTCAGCTTAAAAAAGAAGTTTTTGCTTTTGTAAAAAATAAAACAAAATATAATGATTATTATTGGGTTTTTGCTAATGTAACTGCTTCATGTGATGAAAATGGAAACATTTTAAATTATTATTCAGTTAGAAGAAAACCAAATATGGAAGCTATCAAAACAATAGAAGAAATTTATAAAGTTCTTTTGTTGAAAGAAAAAGATGGTGGTATTAAATCTGGAATAGAAGAGTTAAAAGCAATAGTAAAATCTTATGGGGTGACCTATAATGAACTAATGATGAAAATTCAAAAATAAAAAAGGATTTCTTATGAAAAATATTTTGTTTCTTGGTATAGTTTTAAGCATAGTAGCCTGTATTAATTCTTTGTTTTATACAGAGTTTATTTCCTTAGGTTTCTTTTTAGTTTTGTTTTGTTTATTTATATATGGATTGTTTATTTTAAAAAAAGAAGAACAATTTAGCGATAAGATTTTACATCTTAGTAGAGAGTTAAAAAATGGTAATTTTGATTCAAGAATTGTATATATTAAATGTGCTAATAAAAAATTAAAAGAAATTGCTGATAATCTTAATAATACAATAGATGGTTTAGAAGCTTATTTAAGAGAGATAAATACTTCAATTGCTTGTTCTCAAAAAGGTGAATATTTTAGAAGAGCTATCCCTGAAGGTTTAAAAGGTATTTTTGTTCATAATATTAACTTTATTAATAAAGCTTTAGATGATATAGAAAAAACAGGAAAATCTGTTTTTAAAAATGCTTTATCAAGAGAACTTATGGACTTGAGTTTAAATAGTCAAAATAAAAATTTAAATGATTTGTCTTCTGCATTAAATAAAATCATCAAACTTATGAGAGAAGTTTTTGGTGATATTAGAATAATCTCAAATACAGCACAAAAAAATGGTTTAGAAGTAGGTAATTTACAGGATTCAATTTCATCAATGATGCAAGTGGCCGATGAAAGTAAAAATGCTGTAAATACTTTTGCATCTAATGCTCAGAGTATCAATGCAATTGTTGAGGTAATTAGGGATATTGCAGATCAAACTAACCTACTTGCATTAAATGCAGCTATTGAAGCAGCTCGTGCAGGAGAGCATGGTAGAGGTTTTGCGGTAGTTGCAGATGAAGTAAGACAACTTGCTGAAAAAACACAAAAAGCAACAGGTGAAATTACTTTAGCAATTCAAGTAATGAATCAAGAAATTGCTTCTATACAAGAAAATAGCGAAAAAGTATTTGATATTGCAAATTCTTCTGATAGTAAAGTTGCTGATTTTAGTGAGGCATTTAAAGAATTAGAGGATAAAAGCTCTCATTTAGGAAAAGAATTTGTTAATTTTGCTTCTGATTTAACTCTTTCTGCAATGAAAATAGATCATATATTATATAAATCTGATGTTTATTTAACTCTAAATGGTTCTCAAGAAAATCTTCAAAATCTAGATCCTATTTCAACTTTATGTAAAGATGAAGATGCAAAAAGTATTTTCTGTCCTTTAATTTCTCAAAATGAAATGGAGATTAAGAGTGAGAAAATACAAAGCGCGGCAAGTAAAGCTATAAAAATAGCTAAAAAGGACAATATATCAAAAGAAGATTATGACTCTATTATTAATGATATAAGAGAACTTGAAAATGAAAGTAGAGTAGTTATGAATAAATTAGAAGCTTAAAGCTTCTAATTTAGATAAGAGCTATTTTTAAAACTTCTTGTAAATTTTTCACCCCAATAATTTTCATATTTTTTACTACTTCTTCAGGAATATCTTTTAAATCTCTTTCATAGTTTTTATGTGGGATAATGGCTGTTTTAATATCAGCTTTATAAGCAGCAATAAGTTTTTCTTTTAAACCACCTATTGGTAGAACATTGCCCATTAGATCAATTTCTCCAGTCATTGCAACATTTGATTTTACTTTCTTGTCGCTAAAAATAGAAGCAATGGCTGTGGTAATAGTTATGCCTGCACTTGGTCCGTCTTTTGGAGTGGCTCCATCTGGTACATGAATGTGAAGATTGTATTGATTGTATATGTTTTCATCTTCTTTGTAGAAAAGTTTCTTTGAGACTTTAATTTGTTCATCATCGATTAAATTCTTAACAAGACTTTGAGCAATTTTTGCTGATTCTTTCATTACATCACCTAAGCTCCCTGTTAAAGTTAGATCACCCTTGCCTTTGATTTTAATGGCTTCGATTTTCAATACATCTCCACCTACTGCAGTCCAAGCAAGTCCATTTACCTGTCCGATTTTATTTTCTTTTTCGTGCTTTTCTATTTCAAAGACTTTTTTACTTAAAAAATCTTTTAAATTTTTATCATTAATTTCAATATTTTTAATATCTTTTTCTAAAAGAAGTTTTTTAACACATTTTCTACAAATTTCAGCAATTTTTCTTCTTAAATTTCTTACACCTGATTCTCTAGTATATTCATTCACTATTAATTCTATAGCATCATCACTAAAGCTTATTTCTTCTTTTTTTAATCCATGTTTTTTTATTTCATCAGGTATGAGATAGTTTTTGGCTATTTGGAATTTCTCTTGAGGAGTGTAAGAGCTAAGTTCTATAAATTCCATTCTATCTTTTAGAGCAGGTGGAATTAAACTTGCATCATTTGCAGTAGCTATGAAAATGATTTTGCTTAAATCGATGTTGAAATTTAGATAATAATCTCTAAATTTAGTATTTTGTTCAGGATCTAAGATTTCAAGTAAAACTGCACTTGGATCTCCTCTATGATTGCGACTTAGTTTATCAATCTCATCAAGCACAACTACTGGGTTGCTT
This sequence comes from Campylobacter sp. IFREMER_LSEM_CL1846, assembly GCF_025772105.1. Taxonomy (NCBI): domain Bacteria; kingdom Pseudomonadati; phylum Campylobacterota; class Epsilonproteobacteria; order Campylobacterales; family Campylobacteraceae; genus Campylobacter; species Campylobacter sp. IFREMER_LSEM_CL1846. The sequence goes on from NZ_JAKMRM010000001.1 coordinate 125,139, forward strand.
TGTTTTGCTTCTATAAGTCCTTGTATAATGCGTCCTGGCATAGCTCCTATATAGGTTCTTCTATGTCCTCTTAGTTCATTAACATCTTCTAAACCACCTAAAGCTATGCGCACTAACTCTCTTTTTAATGCCTTTGCGACTGAATTTGCTAAAGAAGTCTTGCCAACACCAGGAGGGCCAACTAAGCACAAGATGACTTTTGCACCATCTCTATCTTTAATCTTGCGTTTTTCTAAAAGTTCTTTAACTGCAAAGTATTCTTCAATACGCTCTTTTGGTTTTTCTAGGGCATAGTGATCACTATTGAGTTGTAAAGATACATCTTTTAAATTTAGTTTTTTCTTTGAGGAGTGCTCAAAAGGTATATCTAAAACCGTTTCTATGTAAGTTTGCACCATAGAAGCTTCTGAATTATCTTGATGAATTCTTTCATATTTTTGAATTTGCTTTTTGATTTCTTTATAAGTCTCTTCATACATAAAAGCTTTTTTCTTTTCTAATTTTTTATTATATTCCTCTACTTCGCTTTCTTTTTGTATATCGCTTCCAAGCTCTCTTTGAATTTGTTTGAGTTGTTCTTTTAAAAAGTATTCTTTATTAACCTTGTCAATTTTAGAGTGAACTTTATTTTTGATTTCTTTTTGGATTTTATTTGCTTCAATTTCTTTAGCTAAATAATCAATTAAATTTAAAAGCTTAGTTTCTAAATTAGTTTCGATAAAAAATTCATAAGCTTGTTGTTTTTTGATTTTAATAGAATTTAATATTAGATCACAAATTCTGCTAGGCTCGACATCTTCTTCTATAGTTCTTAAAAGATCAGGTGGAAAATAATGACTCACAGTCGATAAAGCTTTGGCTTTTTCTCTAACTACTTCTATAATAGCTTCTTTTTTTGTATTACAAATTGGCTCTTGATGAATTAAATCAACTAAAGCATATAAAGGATCATCCGAAATTCTCTCAACAATCTTGGCTTTTGCATATCCTTGGAATAAAATTTTAATCCTACCATCAGGCAGTGGAACTTTTCTCATAATACTCCCAATGACACCACAATCATATATATCATCAAAGCCACGCCCACCTTCAATTTTTGATGGTGCCACAAAAATCATACTTTCATTTTGTAAAGCGGTATCTAAGGCTTTAATATTTTGCATATCATTTAAAAAAATAGGTGTTATCATAAAAGGGTATAAAAAAAGCTCATCTTCTACAAGAATGGGAAGTTTTGTTGGATAGTTTTGAGTATTTTCTAATTTCATTACATTATACCTTCTTCAAATATTTTTCTATACCATGGAAGTTCTGGTTTAATCATATCGATTTTATTAAAATCGGAATTTTCGATTTTTTGCTTATAAATCTCATAGCTTTGCTCTCTGTTTTTTTTCTGATATAACTCTGCTATACTTGTATCAAGGTAAAAAACTGCAAGATTAAATTTAGTTAGCATAGTATCGATTAAATCATTATATTGTACATTGGGATAGTTTTGATTGTATTCTTTGATTTCTTCTATTGTTTTTAGCATTAAGGCTTGGTTACGATTTGGAACAGCAAAAGAGTCAAATTTAGCTTTGATTTTTAAATATCTTATATAAGCTACATTTTTAGAATCACCAAATTTATTTAAATATTCATCAAGATAAAAATTTGCCATTTCATATTCTTCTTCACTAATATGAGCTTGAGCTAATATAAGTAAAGTTTGTTCTAATAATGGATCAGCAATATGCTCACCTGCCATTGAGGTATAGTGTTTATCAGCTGCTTCAAGATTTTTTTCTTGTAAATCTTTTATAATTTGTTGATACCATTCCATAGAACTTAGATTATATAAATCTTCAGCTTTTTTCGAGCTACATGCTCCTAAAAATAAACCTGCAATAATAAGTGAAAAAATAAAAAGTTTTTTCATTGTGTTACCTTAATAAATTTAATAATTGTAATTATAATGTTTTTATGTTTATGAAATTGTTAATTTTTAAAACTAAAATTATAGTCAAAAACTCTTAATTAGTGTAATTTTTAAAATTGGAACTAAAATTGCTTAATGAGTTGTAATTTCTTAGTTAATAGATTTTAGGAGGCAAGATGAACTTAGAAGTTAAATGTCCTATTTTAGGTTTTGAAGATACCAAAAATATGAATTTTTATAAAATAGACGAGGTTTTTTATAGACTTAAAAGCCTTGATGGTAAAGATTTTTCTTTTGTGATGATTGATCCTTATATGATCCGTCCTGATTATGATTTTGAAGTGCCTGATTATTATCAAGAATTATTAGCTTTAAATGAGCAAACTAATTTTGGTGTGTTTGTTATAGTGGCTATTAATGAGCCATTAGAAGAATCTACGGTAAATTTTTTAGCACCTGTTGTGATGAATTATGATAATAACTCTTTAGTGCAAGTGATTTTAGATACAAGCAAATATCCTAATTATTTTCAGTCTGAAAAGATTTCAGCTTTTATTAAACAAACAAAATAATGTCTGAAATTTATATTTTAGGAAATGGTGCTATGGCAAGTGCTATAGCTAAAGGTTTAGAGGATACTTATAAAGTAGTTATTGTTGCTAGGGATTTAAAAAAAGCCAGTGGTTTAAATTTAAAAGTATTATCATATGATGAGTTTGATATGGATAATAAAAATATTATTTTGGCTTTTAAACCTTATGCGTTAGAGGAAGTAGCTGTTAAATTAAAAGGCAAGGCAAGATGGCTTATTTCGGTTTTAGCAAACACTACTTTTGAGCGGCTTCATTGTATTGATGCACAAAATTATGTGAAAATTATGCCAAATACAGCAGCCGAATTTAAAGCTTCTACAACTGCTTATTTAATGGAAAAAGATTTATTTAAAGATGAAATTTTATCTTTGTTAAATACTTTTGGTAAAGCCATAAGTTTGCAAAATGAAAAAGAATTTGATATAGCTATGGTTTTGAGTGGTTGTGCTCCTGCATTTTTAGCTTTGGTAGCAGAAAGTTTAGCTAATGCAGGTGTGAAAAATGGTTTAAAAAATGAGCTTAGTTATGAGCTTACTCGCGCAAGTTTTGAAAGCTTTAGTGCTTTGTTTAATCATGCTCATCCTGCTATTATTAAAGAAAAAATTTGTTCTCCAGCAGGGGTAACTATAAAAGGAATTGAAGCTTTGGAAAAAAGAGCTTTACGCGGTGCCTTTTTTGAAGCTTTTAATGCAAGTTTAAATAAATGAAGCAAGCTTTTAGTCTCCTAGAGCTTGCTTTTTGTATTGTAATTTTATCTTTTATTTTTGGATCTTATTATCTTGTATTTGCAAATAAATCTTTAAATGTTATATGGCAAAATCAAACCCTTTTTAATGAAGAAAAAGAATTGCTAAAGAAAATTCCTTCATATAAAGCAAAAGAGATAAATATAAATACTTACAACTTTTTAGAATACACTAGTGATGAATTTAAACTCAAATCTTTAAAAATAAAAGATTTATCCTATAAAGAAGCTTTTGTGGATGAAAAAGGCTTTTAGTTTATTGGAACTTGCGTTAAGCCTTGTTATTTTGGGTATTTTGATTACTATTTTAATTAATCCAGCTATGTATATTTATAATTATAGTTTTAATGTTAAAAAATCTAGTGAAATATTTTTTGATTTAAATCAAGCTTTACTTAGCATGGAGAAAATTTATAATTCTTGCTTGAATGCAATATTTACAAGTAATTCTTTTGAGTGTTATATGAGTGCAAATGATGATATTTTTTATGATTTGTCATTAAAAAAATTAAACTTCAGTGGTATTATTTTAGAAAATAATGGAAGTTTTTTTAGCCCAAAAAGTAATTTGCATTTTATAGAAAATGGAATTTCTGAAGGAATTTTGAGCAATTATAAAGATATGCATAGTATGAAGAAGTTGAAAATATACACTAGTGATTATATGTATATTTATGATATAAAAAATTCAAAAATCTATAAAATATTAGTTGATGATAGAGAAAAAATCAATTTTTTTGATGAGAGTTTTAGCGGATTTTATACTATTTTATATGCTTATATTAAGGTGTATTTGAAAAATAAAAATATTTATATGCAAATTGATGATTTAAATCACAACAAACAAGTATTTTTATTAGCTCAAAATATTTCAAAACTTATTTTCAAGCATGATGGTGAGTTATTAAAAATTACAATTTGCAGTAATACTCAAAATAGATGTTTAGATAAATGGATGCTTTTGTGAAAAAATCATTTGCAATGATATATACAATATTTTTTATTTTATTTATTTCTTTTATTATGGCGTTTATAATAAAAATTTCTTCATATCCACCAAGAATTATGAAAGATTTAACGCTTTATACCCAAGGAAATATTTTACTTCATGATGCAAAAGAGTTTGCTAAATATTTTTTATATCAAGCCTATTTGGAGGGTAAAGAATGTTTAAGTGAATATAATTTTGAATATAATAATACAAAAATACGAATTGATTATGCTTATCCTTTGGGTGAATGTAAAAATAATAAATTAATTGCAAAGTATATTCATGCAAAAAGTATTATAGTGGTAAATATTAGTGTGTTGTTAAATACTAATAAAGCAGTAAATGAAGAAGTGTTTTTACAAAAAAGTTTTTTTATTTATCCTAGGTAGATTGAATGTAAGTTTGAATTCCAATAGCTATCATTTTTACTCCCATAGCCATAATAAAAACTAAAGCAATGCGTGAAAAAACATAAAGCACAAGCTTACCGATAACTTTTTCAATAGTAGCTGAAAAGTGAAATAAAGCAAAAATAAAAGCAAAAGTAAGTAATACAGAAGCTATGGCTATAGCTAAATTTTGATCTTCTGAAATAACTACTATGGTAGAAAGTGTTCCAGGTCCTACAAGCATAGGAAATGCCATTGGCACTATACTTTTTTTTAATAATTCTTTGTGGCTTAATCCTTGATAGTGTTGAAATTGAGTGCTTGATGGGGTGAAAAGTAGATTTTTTGTACTCATAATGATTAAAATCAAACCACCTGCAACTCGTAAATCATTAATATCTATTTTAAATAAATATTTCATGATAAATGGTCCAGAAAGTAAAAAAACTAAAACAATACAAAATGCAGTGTAAATGATATTTCTAAAAAGTTTTTTTCTTATATCAGCATCTAGACCTTCAGTCATTGCAATAAATTGTGGAAGATTTCCAAAAGGATTTAAAACTGCTATAATAGCAACGGATGCAAGTAAAATAACATAAATTTCAGATTCTATATCTGAAAACATAAAACAACCTTTTATTTTCCCAAGCTTAAAAAGCTTGGGTTTGATTTAATAATTATAGTCCTTCAAAAGGATTAGTAACAACTTCTTTTCTATCTACGATATAAGGGATAAGTGCTACATGTCTTGCACGCTTAATAGCAACTTCAACCATTTCTTGGTGTTTTTTGCTAGTGCCTGTTAAACGGCGTGGCATGATTTTAAATCTTTCTGATAAAGCATGTTTTAGCAATGCTGTATCTTTATAGTCTATAAAATCAACTTTAGCTTCAGTATATTTACAATATTTGCGTGAGTATTTTCTTTTTTCTGCCATGTTTTTTCCTTTAAAATGGTAATTCTGTATCATCATCATATTTATCAATATCAATTTCCTTCATAGGGGCTTCCTTTTGAGGATTTTGATAGGTATTATTAGATGAATTTGTTCTAGTTTGTACTTGAGCATAAGGATCAAAGCTTTGTTGTTGATTAAAATTTTGATTATAACCATAATTTTGATTTTCAAAATTACTTTGTTGGTTATTTTGTACAGTTGAACCTAGCATTTCTAAATTTTCAACTTGAATACTATGCTTTGATCTGTTTTGTCCATTTTGATCGCTCCATTGCTCAAATCTCAAACGACCTTCGATTAAAATTTTACTACCTTTATTAAGGTATTGATTAGCAATTTCTGCAGTTCTTCCAAAAAAGCTAATGTCGATAAAGCAGGTTTCCTCTCTTTTTTCTCCTGTATTTGTACTAAATCTTCTTGTTACAGCTATAGCAGAAGAGCCTATTGCGCTACCTGATGGAGCATAACGCATTTCTATGTCCCTTGTAAGATTCCCTACTAAAACGACTTTGTTAAACATTAATTAGCCTTCTGTGCTTTCACTAGCTTTAATTTCTTTTTTATTTTGTTTGATACCCTTGCTTAGTCTTTCCCAAGCTGCAATTTCTTTTTTATTTTCATATTTTACGATTAAAAATCTGATTACTTCTTCAGTGATTCTTAATACCCTTTCAAGCTCTGCTATTAAATTTGTAGGAGCTTTGAAATAAATCACAAAATAAGTTCCTCTTTCATATTTTTTAATTTTGTACGCAAGTTTTCTTGTTCCCATTGGAACTACGCTTTCAATTTCTGCGCCATTTTTTGTAAGGACTTCTTTTACGAATTCCAACTTAGCACTTACTTCTTCTTCTGTAAGTGTTGGTTTTAATATGAATAAAACTTCATAATGTCTCATTTAATTTCTCCTTATGGATATAAAGCCTAAAATTTTAGGCAAGGATTTTGCATAAAATGCAAATTTCATTTTACCATAAGTTTTCTTAATTTAACTTTTTAATATGGAGCTAAGTTGTAAAAGTGTTGCGATTAAAAATTCTTTTTTTTCTATTTTAGAATTCTTTTTTAATTCATATTCGCAATTACAAAGTGTCAGAAAGATATTTTTATATTGTGATATTTTGATCATAAGAGCTTGTTTTTGAAGATTTTGTGCCACAGAAATAGGTGGAGCATAGCCTAAAATTTCTTTCAAGTCTAAATTTCCATAAATTTTAACATATAAAGCTATTTTAAAAAGTCTAGAAAAATTTGCATATAAGGCATTAATCAATGCTATTTCATTGTAATTTTCTAAAATATTTTCAAGTTCACTCCTTAAATCTTTTTTTTGCATTAATTTATCAAAAAAACTTTCAAAACTAATAGTACTTAAACTATAACAATGCTCTTGGATGATTTTTTCATCGATATTTAGACCACTAAATTTATTTAACTCATTAGCCGCTAAATATAAATTTTCATTAAAATTATAAAAAAGAGCATAAAGGGCATTTTGAGTAATGTTAATATTTAATTCTTTAGCTTTTAAAGCTAGTAATTCCATGCCTTCCTTAGCTGAATTTACTTTATAAAATCTACAAAAATTATTAGCAAAAATTTTCTCCGCTTCACTTTGTTTGGAGCTTTCATCATAAATTTCAAGTAAAAAATAATTATCTTGCGAATTTTGACAAAGCTGTAAAAGTTGCTTGAGTTCTTTACTTGGGATTTTCTTTTGAGTTTTGATTTCTAGCAATTTTCTTTCGCTAAATAAGGAAGCGCTAGATAAATAATCATATGCTTGCTTAAAATCATATTCTTCAAAATAAAATCTTAAACTCTCATCAAAAGAGTATTTGTCTTTAATAAATTTAGTATAAAGCTCTATTTGGAAATTATCCGCTCCATAAAGTAAGAAATAATTAGGAAAATTATTGCTATTAAGTAAGCTTTGGAGTTGATTTTTATACATTTTGGTTTCTTTCTAAACTAAAATGCTTGGTGATTTTGCCAAAAATTTTAGCACTAACAATATCTACTTCAGTGATTTCTACTTCTATATTTTCTAATAAATTTGCCCTTGAACCTATGATGGTAATCAAAGCCCCCTTAATTTCATCATTTAATTTTACTTGCAATGAACTTTGATTTTCTACCACTAAAGCCTTAAATCTTTTTCCTATATTTTCTTTTGCCCATCTTGCAAATTTTCTATCCATGAAATGCCAAGCAACTTTATCTGCTTCTCTTTCTAATAAGCTTAATTCCTCACAAGTGCTTTGTATGTTTAAAAGCAAATAATTAAACATTTTTTCATCATTATTGATTTTAGCTTTTAAAAGTCTATGTAATATAAGATCAGAATATCTTCTAATAGGACTTGTAAAATGGGTATATTTATCAAAACCTAAGCCAAAATGCCCTGCATTTTCACTAGAATATTCTGCTTTTTTTTGCGCTTTGATGATGAGTTTATCTACTTCTTCTCTTATATTTAGCTCATTTGCTAAGACTTGAATGTCTTTAAATAATTCTATGACATTATTTTTAGGATTAATATCTATACTAAGTGTTGAAAGATCAGCTAGCAATTGATCTATTTTTTTATAATCAGGATTTAAATGATTTCTAAAAACTCCTATATCAATGAGTTTTGCTGCAGCTTTATTAGCTAAAAGCATGCAATCTTCGATTAAATTATGCGAGGCAGTGTCATTTTCAAGGCGTGTTTTTGTGAGTTTATTATTTTCATCTAAAGTCATTCTTAGCTCTTGGGTTTTAAACTCACAAGCATTTTTTAATCGTTTTTTTCGTAAATTTTGAGTGATTTTGAAAACCTCATAAAGCCAATTGATTGCGCCTAAATCTTCTTGCTTTTGTAAATACTCATCAACTTCATCATAATTAAAACGGCGTTTTGAGTTGATAATAGCCTCAAAAAGCTCTTCTTTAATCACTTCATTGTTTTGATCTAAGCTTATTTTAAAACAAAATGCTAATCTATCTTTATTAGGTTTTAGTGAGCAAATATTTTCACTCAAAGCTCTTGGTAACATAGGTATAGCAATATGAGGAAAATAAATCGAAAAACCCCTCGATCTTGCTTCTTTATCAATAGCACTATAAGCATGCACATAAGTACTTACATCAGCTATGGCTACATAAATAGCATGCTCATTTTTATCATAATAAATTGCATCATCAAAATCTTTTGCATCAATTGGATCAATGGTACAAAAATTTAAATTTCTAAGATCTTTTCTTGATGGATACATACTCGCATCAACTTCATTTCCATAAGCTCTTGCTTCATTTTCACATAAATTATCAAAAACTGCATTTTTATTAAAAAGTGCTAAGGAAAGTTTTTCATCTACAAAATCATCATCAATATGCCCTATCACTTCAGTGATATTATTATCATGATTTTCTATTTTTAAAATAGTTCCTAAAGGTAGAGTTTTTAAGGATTTTTGAGAGGCTTTTAAGGCACATGTGAGTCCTGTTTGAATATTTACTCCAAGGACTGCTTCGCCGTATTTTTTAGTTATAACCAAAGAAGTTTCATGGGCTCTTTTAAGTATTAAGATAACTTTAGCACTTGGACGCTTTTTTTTAAGAGGAAGTAATTTTGCCACAACTATATCAGCATAATTTGCTCCTTTTAAATTTTTATTTTCTATGAGCAAATCACGCTTAAAAACAGGATCAAAACTTTCTAAAAATCCCGTTCCATTAGCTGAAATATCAATCTTACCAAAAGTAAAGCCATCTTTTAAATAGTATTTGTTTTTATAAAATTTAATGATATCGCAAGTTAGCAACTCTCTAATGATTTGCTTGCTTTTATTGGTAATTTCATCAGCATTTAGACCATAGCTTAGTTGATTAAATAATTCTTTCATAATACTCTTTATAGTAATTTTTCAAAACTTAAATTTTATCATAAAAGGATTAAATTTATATTTTTTAGTTATAATCTTTGCTTTAATTTTAATTTTAGGAGTGCATAATGGCTGTGTCAATTTATTATGATAAAGATTGTGATATTAATTTAATAAAATCAAAAAAAGTAGCTATTATAGGTTTTGGCTCTCAAGGTCATGCTCATGCTATGAATTTAAGAGATAGTGGTGTAGAAGTGATCATAGGCTTAAAAGAGGGTGGGCAAAGTTGGGCAAAAGCTCAAAAAGCAAATTTTATAGTAAAAAGTGTAAAAGAAGCTACTAAAGAAGCAGATTTGATTATGATTTTAGCTCCTGATGAAATTCAAAGTGAAATTTTTAATGAAGAAATTAAAACTGAATTAAAAGCAGGTAAAACTCTAGCATTTGCACATGGATTTAATATCCATTATGGACAAATTGTTGCTCCAAAAGGTATAGATGTGATTATGATAGCTCCTAAAGCTCCAGGTCATACTGTAAGACATGAATTTAGTATAGGCGGGGGCACTCCTTGTTTAATTGCTATCCACCAAGATGAAAGTAAAAATGCTAAAAATTTAGCTTTAAGTTATGCTAGTGCTATAGGTGGTGGTAGAACAGGTATTATAGAAACGACTTTTAAAGCTGAAACTGAAACAGATTTATTTGGCGAACAAGCGGTGCTTTGTGGAGGACTTAGTGCTTTAATCCAAGCTGGTTTTGAAACCTTAGTTGAAGCAGGGTATGAACCTGAAATGGCGTATTTTGAGTGTTTGCATGAAATGAAATTAATTGTAGATTTGATTTATCAAGGTGGTATTGCTGATATGAGATATTCTGTTTCTAATACTGCTGAATATGGAGATTATATCACAGGGCCTAAGATTATTACCAAAGAAACTAAAGAGGCTATGAAAGGTGTTTTAAAAGATATACAAAATGGAAGTTTTGCTAAAGATTTTATCTTAGAAAGAAGAGCGAATTTTGCAAGAATGCATGCAGAGCGTAAATTAATGAATGATTCTTTGATAGAAAAAACAGGACACGAACTTCGCGCTATGATGCCTTGGATTAGTGCTAAAAAATTAGTTGATAAAGATAAAAACTAATTTGAAAACTATAAATAAAAAATACAAAGTGCTTTTAGCGCTTTGTCTTGTTGTAATTGGAATTTTTCTTTTTGCATTTGGAGCTTTGTTTTTAAAAAAAGAAGAAAATAAAGGTTTAGATTATAATCAAACAATAAACAAAAAAGAACCATTACCTATAATAGAACAAGAAAATAATTTTAGTTTTAATGATATAAATTTGACTTTAGAAAATGAAAATTTAGAATTTTTAGATAAAAATATTAGTGAAATTTTAAATTTAAACCCTGTAAATACAGAGTTAAATCAAACTAAAGAAGATAATCAAACTTCAATTTTAGAAGTAATAGATCAAAATACAAGCAAAGAATCAAAAAATGAAGAGCAAAATATATCAGATAAAAGCGAGGATAATAAAACTCAAATTCTAGTACAAAAAAATACCAAGCCTCGTCTAGCAATTATCATAGATGATATGGCAAGTCACACTCATGTAGATATGCTTAAAAAAACAAATTTAAAATTAATCCCATCTTTTTTTCCACCTGATAAACGCCATCCTTATACAGCTGAGTTTGCAAAGGATTTTGACTTTTTTATGGTGCATTTGCCTCTTGCTGCTATAAAATATGACAAGGCAGAATTAAACACTTTACACCCTAGTGATGATATGGAAAAAATAAGCAAGCGCATTGCTTTTGTAAAAGAACAATTTCCAAAAGTAAAATTTATTAACAACCATACAGGAAGTTTATTTACTGCAAATAAGCAGGCTATGGAAAAATTATTTAATGCTTTTAAACAAAATGATTTTATTTTTGTAGATTCAAGAACCATAGGAAATTCTAAAGCTAAAAATTTAGTAAGTCAATTTAATCAGCCTTATATAGCCAGAGATGTTTTTTTAGATAATGAAGATGATATAGCATATATTAAAAATCAACTCAAACAAGCAGTAGAAGAGGCAAGAAAGAAAGGTTTTGCTATAGCTATTGGTCATCCAAGAGAAAAGACTTTTAAAGCTTTGGTGCAAAGTAAAGATTTGTTAAATTCAGTTGAACTTGTATATTTAAATGAAATTTATTGAGAATATTGAAGATTTTAAAAATCTTTTAAATCCACCTTCAAAGATTTATTATAAAGGCAATTTAGAGCTTTTAAATGCTAGAAAAGTAGCTATTATAGGTTCTAGAAAAATGAGTGTTTATACTAAAAATTGTCTCATTGAGTTAGTATCTTTGTTAAAAAAAACTAAGGTTTGTGTAGTAAGTGGTGGGGCTTTGGGTGTGGATATCCAAGCAGCTAAAATAGCTTATCCTCAAACTATAGCCATATTTGCTAATGGACTTGATGAGATTTATCCAAAATCTAATACAAATGAAATTTTAAATATTTATGAAAATGCATTAGCTTTAAGTGAAAATGAAGCAAAATATAAAGCAAAGCCATATGATTTTTTATTAAGAAATAGGCTTATTATTGCTTTAAGTGAGGTTGTTATAATAGCTCAAGCTGATTTAAAAAGTGGTTCTATGCAAAGTGCAAGGCTTGCTTTGAGTATGAATAAACCTATATATGTATTACCTCATAGGAAAGATGAAAGTGAAGGAACAAATTTACTTTTAGCCACAAAAAAAGCAAATTTAATTCATAATTTTGAGGAATTTGTAAAAATGTTTGGAGAGCTTTATCAAGAGCAAAGTGAGGATGATTTGTTAAGCTTTTTAAAGCATGAAAATGATTTAGAAAAAGTTTTGAAAAAATTTGGTGATAGAGTTTATGAATATGAACTTGAGGGTCTGGTGGAAATTTCTGGAGTGAAAATAAGAGCTTGCATATGAATACTTTAGCGTTAGATATAGGTTTAAAGCGTATTGGTGTTGCTTTGTGTATTAATAAAAGCATGGCCATGCCACTTGAAGCTATCATTAGAAAAAATCGCAATCAAGCAGCAAATGAGGTAAAAAAATACATTAAAGACTATGATGTAAATACTTTGGTGGTAGGAATTCCTTTGGGTGGATCTAGTGAAGATGAAATGCGAAAAAGAATAGAGCATTTCATATCTTTACTTGGTTTTGATAAAGAAGTTTTTTTTGTTGATGAGAGTTTTAGCTCTAAAAACGCACAAGAGCTTGGTGTAGTGAATTTAAAGAAAAAAGATGGCAAACTTGATTCTTTAGCTGCATATTTATTTTTAAAGGATTTTTATGGCCTTGCTTGATTTAAATACAGCTTTAGATGAAATTTATACAAAAGAGCAAAAAGAACAAATCCTTCAAAGTTTTAATCAAGAAAAATATCTCAATATTTTTAGAAATTCTTTGCTTATTGACAATGAAAAACTAGAAGAAATTCTAAATGAAAAAAATATAAAATTTGAAAAAATTGATTTGTATTGTTATAAAATACCTACTATTTTTAAAAGTAAATTAAGCTCAATGAATGCTTTTAATGAGGGTAAGTTTTATATACAAAATTATTCTTCGTATTTATGTGCTAAAACTTTGGGTGTTAAAGCTGGTGAGAATGTATTAGATATGTGTGCAGCTCCTGGTGGAAAAAGTTTAAATTTGGCCAATTTTATGCAAAATGAGGGTTATTTAGCAAGTTGTGAATTATCTAAAACACGCTTTTTTACCTTAAAAAAAACTATGGAAAATTATCAAGTTAAAATTGCAAAATGCTTTTTAAAAGACGCACGCACTATAGGTAAAGCTTGTCCTTTGAAATTTGATAAAATTTTGCTTGATGCGCCTTGTTCAACTTTCGCAAAAATGGGTTTTGAAATACAAAAAAACACAAAAGAAATTAAGCAAATAGCAAATTTACAAAAAAAACTTTTACATTCAGCATTACTAGCCTTAAAACATGGTGGGGAATTGGTTTATAGTACTTGTACATTTTTAAGAGAAGAAAATGAAGCTGTTTTAGAAAATGCGTTAAGAAGTGAAAATTTTAAATTAGAATTACTAGATTTTGATTTATTAAATGTTAACTTCATTAATGCAAAAAGTGATGATTTTGACTTGTCATTTGCCAAAAGAGTTTTACCAGATAATTATGCAGATGGGTTTTTTATAGCAAAAGTGAAAAAACATTAAAAATCAATAAAATTAAATGTGAAAAATATTTTTACTCATAAAACTTAAAGTGCTATTTTTAGATACTTAGAAGCTAAAATCACATCGTGAAACTCTTGTGAATAAAATATTGAAATTTTGAAAACTTAAATTAAAGAAGTGGTAAATAACTAAAATAAAATATATTAAAGATAAATAAGCACGAGGCTTATTTATCTCTTAAATTTAATTCGCTGATTAATTTAGAATAAGCTTGATAATCTTTTCTTTTTAGATAAGATAAAAGTCTTTTTCTTTGACCAACAAGCTTTAAAAGACCTAAACGAGAAGAAAAATCTTTTTTGTAGATTTTTAAATGTTCTGTTAAATCTGAAATTCTTGCACTTAAAAGTGCGATTTGAACTTCTGGAGAACCCGTATCTCCTTCTTTTCTAGCAAATTTTGCAACTATTTCTGCTTTTTTAGCCGAATCTAAAGCCATAATAGACCTCCTGAGCGGTATTTAAAATAAAAAGTGCAATTATAACTAAAAAAACAAAAAAAATGCTGAAATTTAAAAAATAAGAAATTTAATATTTAACAACACATATTTTTGATATAATTAAAATTTTTATTTAAAGTTAAAAATAGATATTGTTTATTAATATTTCAATGAAAGGAAAAAAGTGTTATTTACCAAAGCTAGCGAATATGCTTTATTGTCTTTAATTCATATAGCAAAATCCCAAGAACCACAAGATGTAGATACTATGTCAAGTGTTTTAGATATACCAAAAAGTTTTTTAGCAAAAATTTTACAAGCACTTGCCAAAGACGCACTTTTGAAATCTTATAAGGGTGCTAAAGGTGGATTTATGCTTGTTAAAAAGCCAAGTGAATACACTTTAAAAGAAATTATTAATAGTGTAGAGAAAAAATCTATCAATGTATTTGAGTGCAGTAATGGAATTTGTCCTTCGCAAAAAGAAGAAAATTGTAAAATTATGCCTGTGTTGGTGAAGCTTCAAAATAAGATAGATGATTTTTTAGTTTCTATTACTCTAGAGGATATTATTCAAAATAATGGCTAAAAGGGATATTTTTAGCTTAGTATTGCCTTGGATTGCTCCACTTGTTGCACCTATTTTAAAGGCAAAGAGTCTAACTATAGTAGCTGTAATTATTGCAATTTTAGCTATTATTATAGTACCTTTACCAAGTATAGTTTTAGATTTTTTTCTTGCTTTAAGTATAGCAATTTCAGTTTTAATTATTTTAATTTCTTTATATATACCAAAACCTACAGATTTAACAACTTTTCCAACTATGATTTTAATTATTACGCTTTTTAGACTTTCACTTAACATAGCTACAACGCGTATGATTTTAAGCGAGGGTCATCAAGGTCCAGCTGCTGTTAGTGATATAGTGGCAAGTTTTGGTGAATTTGTTGTTGGTGGAAATTATGTTATAGGTATGGTTGTTTTTTGTATTTTAGTTTTAATCAATTTTATGGTTGTAACTAAAGGTAGTACAAGGGTTTCTGAAGTTCAAGCAAGATTTACCCTTGATGCAATGCCAGGTAAGCAAATGGCTATTGATGCGGATTTAAATGCAGGTTTGATTGATGAAAAAACTGCACGCGCAAGACGCCAAGAAATCATAGCTGAAGCAAATTTTTATGGAGCAATGGATGGTTCTTCTAAATTTATAAAAGGGGATGCTGTTGCTGGGATTATTATCACCATTGTAAATTTAATTGGTGGGTTTATGATAGGTTATTTTCAGCATGATATGGAGCTTGGAGAATGTGCTTCAACTTATACTATATTAACAATAGGCGATGGACTTGTTTCTCAAATTCCTGGACTTATAACTTCAACGGCAACTGCAATTATCATCACGCGTGCTAGTAAAGATGAGGATAATTTTGCTGAAGGTTCTATCAATCAGCTTTTAGGGGAATACAAAACTTTATTAATTGTAGGCTTTGTTTTATTTATATTTGCTTTAGTACCAGGCTTGCCACATTTTTCTTTGGGCTTTATGGCTTTGGTGTTTTTAGGACTTGGTTATATGATAAAGCAAGTGCAAGAAGGTAAAATTCAAATCAATGCAATTTCAGCTAAAAAGTCTCAAGAAACCCATGAAGAAGAACAAGCTAAACCTCAAAAACGCAGCGAAGAAGAAATCTTAAAAGAAGAAGAGAATAAAATCACAGATATTTTAAAATTAGAAATTTTAGAATTAGAATTAGGTTATGGACTTATCAAACTAGCAGAAAGTGAATTAACAGAGCGTATTAGATCAACAAGACGCAATATAGCTCAAAGTTTAGGTTTTTTAATGCCAAAAATTAGAATTAGAGATAATTTGCAATTAAAACCAAATGAATATACTTTTAAACTCAAAGGTGTAGGTATAGCTAGTGCTGAAATTTATCCCGATAAATATCTAGCTATGGATAGTGGTTTTATAACTGAACCTATCGAAGGTATAGCTACTAAAGAACCTGCTTTTAATTCTGATGCTTTATGGATAGAATCATCTTTAAAAGATGAGGCAACGCTGAATGGTTATATTGTAATTGATCCAGCAAGTGTGATTTCAACCCATATGAGTGAGCTTATAAAAGCTAATGCTTCAGAGCTTTTAACTAAACAAGAAGTGCAAAATTTACTAGATAAAATCAAAAATGATTATCCTATCGTGGTAGATGATTGTTTAAGGGTTGCTAGCATAGGTTTAATTCAAAAAGTTTTAAAAGCTTTACTTAAAGAGCATATTCCTATTAAAGATATGCTTACAATTTTAGAATCAATTAGTGATATAGCTGAAGTAAGCAAGAGTTTGGATATGATTATTGAGCATGTAAGGGCCTCTTTAGCAAGAGCAATTACAAATTTATATGTGGATGAAAAAGGACAAATTAGCTTTTATATTTTTGATGCTGCTGCGGCTGCAAAATTAATGGAGCATGTGCAGTTTAAAGATGGTTCGTATCATTTAATGATAAATGTAGCTCAAACCGGCGCTTTGGTAGAAGCTTTAAAAGCTGAACTTGCAAGTGTGGCAAATACAAGAATTAAGCCTTTCTTGCTTTGTGTTGAGCCGCAACTTAGAAAATTCATTGCTGATATTTGTTCTAATTTTGGTATTAATATTACGGTCTTAAGTTTTGCTGAGATTGCAGAAAATACCAAGTTTGAAACAGAAGGTATTATAAAAGTTGATAATTTATAAAGGAAAAATATGAAAATTTATCATCTTTCACATACGGATTTAGATGGTTATGCTTGTCAGTATGTGCTAGATTTTTATTTTAAGAATTGTTATTTTTATAATTCTAATTATGGTAAAGAGATTAATGAAAATTTTAATGTGATTTTTAAAAATATAGAAGAAGATTTAAAGCAAAATCCTAATGAAGAATTTGTGATTTTAATCACGGATTTAAATTTAACATTAAGTCAATGTGAAGATTTTCAAAAAGCCATAGAAGGTAAAAAAATCAAGCTTTTACTTTTAGATCATCATCAAAGTGGCTTAGAATGTATGCAAAAATATCCTTGGTATTTTTTAGATGATAAAAGATGTGCTACTAAGATTGTTTATGATTTTTTTAGTAAATGTTATGGCGAAAATAAGGCTTTGTCAGAATTTGTGGATGTGGTAAATGCAGTAGATATTTGGTTGAGTGAAGATGAGAATTTTGAACTTGGAAAAGTACTGCTTGGTATGGTTTCTGGAGCAAAAGAAATCAATAGGGTAATGTTTGCGCAAGAAAATATCAAATATCTTTTTTATCTTTTTGATGTTTGTAGAAAATACATTCATCAAAAAAATGCTCATATTAATTTAGATGATGATTTACATGGCTTAAAAAAATCTTTTTTTAAAAAAGAAAATGATGATACTTTAAGCAATTTAATTTCTAAATTTGTGGTAGAAAGATTAAGTGTAAATAAAGAAAAATTTAGTGTATTTTATAAAGGAAGTAAAGGTTTATTAACTTCAAATATAGGCAATACTTCCGTAATTGGAAATGATTTTTTAATGCAAAATCCTGATTTTGATTTTTTTGTTGATCTTAGTTCGAGAAAAACCTTAAGTTTTAGAGCAAATAATAAAATCGATGTGAGTTTGATGGCTAAAAGTTTGGTCAATGGGGGAGGGCATAAAAATGCTAGCGGTGGATTGTTTGCTGCGTATAAAGATAGCTCTAACTATGATTTCATAAAAGCACAATTTGTAGATTTAATTAAAAGTAAAGAATTAAAGGAAAATAATGAAAACAAATCATGATTTTAAAGAAGAAATAGAAAATTTACAATATGAATTAAGCATAGTTTTAGAAGCAATGCTCTTGTTTGCTGGGGTAAAAAGAGCAAAATTAGAAAAAGCAATTGGAGTTTATATTGATTGTATTGATGAAGTTTGTCAAAATACCCAAAAAGAAGGAGTTGATGAGATCTTAGAGGTAGTGGAGTACTTAAAAATTCATCATAAAGATTTATTTGAATGAAAAATTTATTATTGCTTTTTATAGGAATTTTTTCTTATGCAAATATCTATGAAGATTTAAGTGATTTTGCTTATAATAAACAAAACACGCTAAATTTAAGCTCTAGTCAAGCTTTATTTTTAGAATACAAACAAAACAAGCAAGCTTGTGTGGATATAGTACTTGCTAAAGATAAGGCTTTCGTAGTTAAAATTTATCCATTGTGTGAAAATTTAAACGAAAAAAGTCTAAATGAATACTTAAATACGCAATTTATAAGTTTATACACTAAAGATTTATCAAAACTAAGAAAAGAAATTGCTGATATTAAAAATATTATGCGCGATTTTATGATTTATTATACCTTGCATCAATCTTTTGCAAATGAAATTAAGAAAATGAGTAAAAATGATAAATTACAAGCGTATGAACTAGATGGGAAAAAAGGTGGAAAAATTCTCTACAAGGTCAATAATCAAGCTTGTGTAATTTTTGATTTATATTTAGATGAAAATTTGCAAGCTAGTATGCAAGTAAGTGGAATGGAAAATTTGGATAAAACTTGTATGGAGTTAATCTCATCCCCTGATTTTAAAGACTTATCTTTCACAAAAGAGGGTATGAGAAAATATAAATTAAAAAACTAGTCTAAAAAATCTTAAATAATATAACTTTAAAATTCTACTTAAAGCCATTTTTTTTCTTTCTATATTGGAAAACACATAAGCTTCAAGATCTTGCTTTTCTCTTAAAGTAAGATTTTTCATTATTATAAACCTTTTAAAAAATATTGCTAGACGCAATTATATTATCTTTTCTTTTAAAAAAACTGAAAAATGAGTTTTTATATATTATATATAAATGGCTAAATAAACTTTAGTTATATAGACTAAATAATTTTAAATATTTTTATTTAAAAATAACTTGACATTATTATACTAAAGTTGTATAATTATCTTGTCACTTAAAAACATTGAGTGCTAAAATAAAAAATTTAAGGTTTTATAGTGAAGTCTTATAGTAAAAAAGATTTAATTTTAAAAACTATCATTGAAACCTATCTAGAGGGTAATAACCCTGTGGGTTCTAATGAGTTAAATCATAAAGTTAGCATACCTGCTTCTACCATAAGAGTTTATTTTAAAAAATTAAGTGATGAAGGTGTATTAACGCAACTTCATATTAGCAGTGGTCGCATACCAACTTTTAGTGCTATGAAGGCTTATTGGTATGAGCAACTTTGCGAAGATGAGATTGTGATTAACGATCTTGCATTGTTGGAGTTTTTGCTTGATAAGTTTGAAATTTATACTTTAGTTTATGGTGGCGATGAGCTTATTTTGCAAGATATTACCAAGGTTAATGATAAATTTATCATACTTGATTTTGGACAAAATGAGTTGGTTTTAAGATTTAACCAAGATAGTCTGGTTTTCTTACAAAGACTTATAGGGCTTGATCTAAAAAGTATTGAAAATTTAGCTTTTAGAGTTGAGTTTAAAGAGTTATTGGAAAAAATAACTATGCTAAAAGAAGCTATGGTTTATTATAGATATAATGAGAGTAAAGCTTATCAAATTTATCAAAATGATGAATTTGCTAAGCTTTTATCTCCTCAAATTGGATTTTATTTTAACGATAAATTGCAATTTGATCCTTTATTTGAAGAGGGTTTTATGGGATTAAAGCTTAAGAGTACATTTTTAGGCAAAGAATCTAATGTGGTTTTTGCCGGTAGTGTGTATTCTGATTTTAAAACAATGTTAAATATTATAAAGGAGGCTGCGTGAGCGAAGAAAAGCAAAATGAGCAAATGCAAGAAGAAGCAGTGGAAAATTCAGAAAATCAAAACAATGAATTAGAAAAACTTCAAGCAGAGTATAATGAGTTAAAAGATACTTATTTAAGAGCAAATGCTGAATTTGAAAATATCAAAAAAAGAATGGAAAAAGAAAAAATTTCAGCAACAATTTATGCAAATGAAAGTTTTGCTAAAGATTTGCTTGATGTAGTTGATGCATTAGAGGCGGCTATTAATGTAGAAGCTAATGATGAATTAAGTTTGAAAATAAAAGAAGGGGTTCAAAACACTTTAGACTTGCTTTTGAAAAAACTTGAAAAACATATGGTTAAAGTTATAGAAGCAAATGGTGAGTTTGATCCAAATTTACATGAAGCGATGTTTCATGTTGAAAGCGCTGATCATGAAAGCAATCATATTGTCCAACTTTTACAAAAGGGCTATATGATGAATGATAGAGTAATTAGATCAGCAAAAGTTAGTGTTGCAAAATAAAATTTAATAAAAAGGATTAAAAATGGCAAAAGTTATAGGTATAGATTTAGGTACAACAAATTCTTGTGTGAGTGTGTATGAAAGAGGTGAGAGTAAAGTTATCCCAAATAAAGAAGGTAAAAATACTACTCCTTCGGTAGTTGCTTTTACAGATAAAGGTGAAGTTTTAGTTGGAGATAGCGCTAAGCGTCAAGCTGTGACTAATCCTGAAAAAACTATTTATTCTATAAAAAGAATTATGGGTTTAATGATCAATGAAGAGGCAGCAAAAGAAGCTAAAAATCGCTTACCTTATCATATCACAGAAAGAAATGGAGCTTGTGCGATTGAAATAGCAGGTAAAATTTATACTCCACAAGAAATTTCAGCGAAAGTTTTAATGAAATTAAAAGAAGATGCAGAAGCTTTCTTGGGCGAGAAAGTAGAAGATGCGGTTATTACTGTTCCAGCGTATTTTAATGATGCACAAAGAAAAGCTACAAAAGAAGCAGGACAAATTGCAGGGTTGAATGTATTAAGAATTATCAACGAACCAACTGCAGCAGCTTTAGCTTACGGACTTGATAAAAAAGAAAGTGAAAAAATTGTAGTTTATGATTTAGGTGGTGGTACATTTGATGTTACTGTGCTTGAAACAGGTGATAATGTTGTAGAAGTTTTAGCAACAGGCGGTAATGCATTTTTAGGCGGTGATGATTTTGATAATAAATTAATCGACTTTTTAGCAAATGAGTTTAAAGATGAAACAGGTATTGATCTTAAAAACGATGTAATGGCTTTACAAA
This sequence comes from Campylobacter sp. IFREMER_LSEM_CL1846, assembly GCF_025772105.1. Taxonomy (NCBI): domain Bacteria; kingdom Pseudomonadati; phylum Campylobacterota; class Epsilonproteobacteria; order Campylobacterales; family Campylobacteraceae; genus Campylobacter; species Campylobacter sp. IFREMER_LSEM_CL1846. The sequence goes on from NZ_JAKMRM010000001.1 coordinate 146,386, forward strand.
GATTAAAAGAAGCAGCTGAAAATGCTAAAAAAGAATTAAGTTCAGCTAATGAAACTAATATTAATTTACCATTTATCACAGCTGATGCAAGTGGCCCAAAACACTTAACTAAGACTCTAACAAGAGCTAAATTTGAAAGTATGATTGATGGTTTAGTTGCTGAAACTATTAGCAAAATTAATGAAGTAGTAAAAGATGCAGGGCTTGATAAAAGTGAAGTAAAAGAAATTGTTATGGTGGGTGGTTCTACTCGTGTTCCACTAGTACAAGAAGAAGTTAAAAAAGCCTTTGGAAAAGAGCTTAATAAATCAGTAAATCCTGATGAAGTTGTTGCAATAGGTGCGGCAATTCAAGGTGCGGTTATTAAAGGTGATGTTAAAGATGTATTATTGCTTGATGTTACTCCGCTTTCTTTAGGTATTGAAACTTTAGGTGGTGTGATGACTAAAATCATCGAAAAAGGTACAACTATACCAACTAAAAAAGAGCAAGTTTTCTCAACTGCTGAAGATAATCAAAGCGCAGTTACTATCAATGTTTTACAAGGTGAGAGAGAATTTAGCCGTGATAATAAATCTTTAGGAAATTTCAATCTTGAAGGAATTCCACCAGCACCTCGTGGTATGCCACAAATTGAAGTAACTTTTGATATTGATGCAAATGGTATTTTAACAGTTAGTGCAAAAGATAAAGCTACAGGTAAGGCTCAAGAGATTAAAATCACAGGTTCAAGCGGACTAAGTGAAGAAGAAATCAACAACATGGTAAAAGATGCAGAGCTTCACAAAGAAGAAGATAGAAAACGCAAAGAAGCAGTAGAAGCTAGAAATGCTGCTGATAGTTTGGTACATCAAGTAGAAAAATCTTTAAGTGAGCTTGGAGATAAAGTGGGCGATGATGATAAAGCAAATATTCAAAAAGCTTTAGATGAGTTAAAAGAGACATTGAAAAATGCTAATGCTTCTAAAGAAGAAATCGAGGGCAAAATGAAAGCTTTAAGTGAAGTTTCTCATAAATTAGCAGAAAATATGTATAAAAAAGAAGAACCAAATGCTCAAAAGAAAAAAGACGATGATGTAATCGATGCTGAAGTTGAGTAAAAACTAAACTAGAAGCCTTGTTGCTTCTAGTTTAATCAATATATTTTTTACAATCTTCCTTAAAATAATTTCTATCAAATCTTGCAAAATTATCATTATTTGGCACTTTATAACATTCAGTGAAATTTTTAGCCTTAAGAATTTTGATATAAAAACTAGGAATGGATATGTTATTTTTAATGCGTTTTGGCTTATCATCATAAAGTACTAAATTTAAGACTTCCAATTCTTTATTTTTCTTTGCTAAATATCTTTCTCTTTGTTCGATTTCATTCCAAATTTCTGCATTAATATCTTTTTTTGCGGAGTGATATTGCTCATTAAAAAAGTGCTAAGTTGGGCTTGTGGGGTTGCATTCATGGATTGATTTGGTACGACATGCCCTCTTGTATAACCACTTCTTAGATAATCCTCCCAATAAGTTCTATACTTTTTAGGAATATTGGTATCATCTTTAAATTTTGGGCGTTTTTTGATGTGCCCTTGATTTAAAATTTTAGCTTCTAGTTTATAAGCAATTGCTTTAGTACCTTTATAATTATAATCATAACAATTAATATAATAATATTTATCCATTAATAAAGAGCAGTCTTTAAAATAAGCTTTAAAGCTAGGATGTAATTCATATTGAGTATAAGCAAAAGAGCTTAAAGCTAAGGCACAAAGTGTTAAAACTTTTTTCATGCTAAAAGCTTTCTTACCATTTCATTAAGTCTTTTACCATCAACGCTTGCACCAAAAGCTGTTTTAGCTTCTTTCATCAAAATACCTTGTTCTTTTAAAGAGCTAATTTGTAGTTTTTCTATAAGTTTTTTTAGCTCACTTTCTAATTCCTCATCGCTAAGTTGTTTTGGTAAATAAGCACTTAAAATAGCTACTTCTTGGAGTTCCTTTTGTGCTAAATCTTCTCTAGAACCTTTGCTAAAAGCAAGTGCAGCTTCATTTCGTTTTTTAATCTCACTCGCAATGATTTTGTATATTCTTTCATTATTAAGTGTGATTCTCTCATCAACTTCTATTTGTTTAAAGCTAGCATTAAGCGTTCTTAAAGTGTTTCTTTTAAAATCATCTTTATTACGCATAGCTTCTTTAATGTCTTCTAAAATTTGATCTTTTAAACTCATTTTTTCTCCTTTAAAATTTGATATTTTTAAAATGTGCTATACACACACCTTCTCTAACACCATCATCAATCACAATGAGCTTTTGCTTATTAAATAAAGCAAAAAGTATCATTGAGCCTGCTATGAGGTATTTTTTTCTATTTTCTCCAAGATAAATTTTAGCTTTTTCTTGTTCTAAATTCCAAATTTTTAATGCAAAATCAAAAAAATCTTTGCGTTTGAGTATTTTACCATTTACACTTTCTTCTAGGTAGTCTTTGTATTTTATGTTTTGTTTATAAGCACAAAGTGTGGTAGGTACTCCTGAATTTAGTATGAAAAAATTTCCTTTTAATTTTATATCTTTACTAAGATTAAAAGCTTTTAAGGCAAGTTGCTTTAAATGCGCAGGGTAGGGGCTTAGATGAATTTTTAATTTTTCATCTTTAATACGCACAAGATTTTGTGGATATTTTTTAAAAAATCTTACATAAACACTTGGTTTTATGGCTTTAAAATGCATTCTTTCATAAAAACTAATGATTCCAAAATCATAACTTTTGCTAAATTTATCATTTGAAATTTCACAAGAAGCACCGCCCAAATCACAATAACTTAAGTCTTTTCTAAAAAGTTTAAGAGCTTTAAGACGCTCTTGCATACCTAAAACGCTTAGTTTTGCTTCGGTTTTTGCATCGATTAATTTTATATCAAGTTTAAATTCTTTTTGAATTTTTTCAAAAATAAGCTTAGTATTTTTTGCTTTTCTAAAAGCAGCTGTGGCGACTGCTTTAGCTTGACTTAAGTTATAATTTTTTTCTTTTAAGATTTTCAAAGCGCTAAAAATTCTTTCTATAGCTTCATCACTAATGGTGTCATTTTGCATATTTTTAGCTGCTCCTATGATAAATTCTTCGCTTTTTAATTTATTAAAATTCTCATCCATCAAAACAGCTCTTAATGTATTTGAACCCATATCAATACCTAGCACTAGCTCTCCTTAAAAAATTTAAAGTATAATAGCAAAAAACTTATAAGGAAAACTTATGCTTTTAGGGGTTAATATCGATCATATAGCAGTTTTAAGAGAAGCTAGAAAAGTAAATGATCCTGATTTACTTGAAGCTGCTATTTTGAGTGCAAATTTAGCTGATCAAATCACTATCCATGTAAGAGAAGATCGTCGTCATGCTAATGAGTTTGATTTAGAAAATATCTTAAAATACTGCAAGTGTGTAGTGAATTTAGAATGCTCTATTGATATGATAGAATATGCTTTAAAATACAAACCCTCGCGCGTTACTTTAGTACCTGAAAAAAGACAAGAGCTTACAACAGAAGGTGGTTTAAATTTAGACAATGAAAAATTACAAGAAGCCATTAATGCTTTAAAACAAGAGCAAATCGAAGTTTCTTTATTTATTGATCCAAATTTAGAAGATATTAATAAATCATCTTCTTTAAATGCTGATTTTATAGAGCTTCATACAGGATTGTATGCTAATATTTATAATGCATTATATACCAATATCAATCAAACTTCTTATGCATTGCCTGAATTAATTTTAAGTAAAAATGAACTCAAAAAGCTTTTAGAAAATGAACTCCAAAGATTAAAACAAAGTGCGAGTTTGGCTAAGGGTTTAAATTTAAGAGTGGCAGCTGGTCATGGGCTTAATTATAAAAATGTAAAAAATATTGTGGATATTTTAGAAATAGAAGAGTTAAATATAGGTCAAAGCATAGTAGCAAGATCGGTTTTTGTAGGCTTAGAAAAAGCTATATTGCAAATGAAAGCTTTGATTAAAAGATGAAAAAAATTGCTATTAGCATAGGAGATTTAAATGGTATAGGTATGCAAATTTTATTATCTTGTCATGATGAGCTAGTAAAAATTTGTGAGCCATATTATTTTGTACATTATGAATTATTTCAAAAAGCAAGTAAGCTTTTGAAAATAAATCCTAAATCTAAAATCAATTTAGTTGAAATTTCTAATGCTTTAAAACCACATTTTGCTTTTAAAGAAGAAAAAGAAAATTTTTTAATTTATGAGTTTTCGTATCAAGCTAATAAAATTATTGATTTTGATTTTGAGTTAAATCCTGCAAATTTAGACGCTAAAAGTGGAGCTTATTCTTTTTTAAGTTTTGAAGGAGCTAGTTATTGCACGCATTTATTTTTAGATGCTTTAGTAACTTTACCGATTAATAAAAAAACTTGGCAAATGGGAGGAGTGAGCTATAAAGGTCATACTGAGGCACTAAGAGATTTTTTCAAACAAGATGCTATTATGATGTTAGGGTGTGATGAGCTTTTTGTGGCTTTATATACTGAGCATATGCCTTTAAGAGATGTTTATAAAGAAATTAAGGCTTTTGAACTTGCGAAATTTTTAATTAATTTTTATCAATGCACTTTATTTGAAAAAATTGGAGTTTTGGGTTTTAATCCTCATGCAAGTGATAATGGCGTAATAGGCGGAGAAGAAGAGCAGGAAATAAAAAAAGCTATAAGAATGGCAAATGTATTTTTAAAAGATCATGCATTAAATTTACAAAATTTAGAAAATGAATATTTTTTAAGTCAAAAAGAAAAAGAGTTTTCTTATAAGGAAAATATTTTTTTAAGTGAGCCTTTAGTGGCCGATAGTGCTTTTACTCCTTTTGCATTAAGTAAATGCAAGTATTTAGTCAGTATGTATCATGATTTAGCTTTAGCACCTTTAAAAGCTTTATATTTTGATAAAAGCATTAATGCGAGTTTAAATTTACCCATAATTCGAACTAGTGTTGATCATGGAACAGCTTATGATAGGGCTTATAAAAATGAAAAAATAAACTTACAAAGTTATATGCAAGCAGTAAAATCTGCTTTACAATTTTTACAAATCAAAGAAAAAAATAAGTAAAAGTTACTAAAATATTCTTAAAATAATTTTTTAAGGAGAATGCTTGAGTAAAGACAATACCATTGCATTTTTTATTTTTATTGTAAGCGTTTTGTGTTTTTTTGTTTGGGGTTATAATTACATTCCTAATAATTCCATGATATTATTTATTCTTGCTAGTGTATTTGGAATTTTTATGGCCTTTAATGTTGGCGGTAATGATGTTGCAAATTCATTTGGCACTAGCGTGGGAGCTAAGACAGTTACTATCAAGCAAGCTTTAATTATTGCAGCAGTATTTGAATTAAGTGGGGCTGTGTTTGCAGGTGGGGAAGTAACTAATACTATAAGAAGTGGTATAGTGGTTTTACCAGATAGTGTTGATCCTATGGTGTTTGTATGTGTTATGCTTTCTGCTTTGCTAAGTTCAGGTATTTGGTTATTTATAGCAACAAAAAAAGGACTTCCAGTTTCTACTACTCATAGCATTATAGGTGGTATTGTAGGTTCAAGTATAGCTATGGGGTTTGTATTTTTTGATCAAGACCAAGCTTTTTCTATGGTAAATTGGAATGGTATTTATAAAATAGCTATGAGTTGGGTTATTTCTCCTTTACTTGGTGGACTTGTGGCGTATTTAATTTATGCTTATATTTATAAAAAAATACTTCAACCTTCGGCTTTGATTAATATGCAAATAAAAGAAATTAAAAAAGAAAAAAAGGAGTTTAAAGAAAATTTTTTTATCAATTTAAAAAACAAAAGTCAAGAAGAGCAAATTAAAGAATTAAGCGCCATTGTTTTAGATGATGATGAAAAAAGAAGTGAATATAAGTTAAAAATTAAAGAATTAAAAGAAAAAGAAAAAAATATAGATGTTTTTTCTAAAATGAAATTCCATGTTCCTTTGGTTGCAGGGATAGCTGCTTTAATAATAGCGTCAATGTTTTTATTTAAAGGTTTAAATAAAGTTTCTACTTTAGATATGGTGCAGAATTTATGGATAGTTTCTATTATTTCTATTTTTGCTTATATAGTTACTTTGGCTGTTGTAAGATTGATGAAAAAAACTGAAGTAAATAAAACTATAGAAAAGATTTTTTCGTGGTTTCAAATTTTTACTGCTTCTAGTTTTGCTTTTTCGCATGGAGCTAATGATATAGCTAATGCTCTTGGGCCATTTGCTGCGATTTTAGATGTGCTTAAAAATAATACCATTAATCCAAGTTCGCCAGTGCCATTTGCTGTAATGCTTATGTTTGGTATAGCTTTGGTTATTGGACTTTGGTTTTTAGGTAAAGAAGTTATTCAAACTGTTGGTTCAAAACTAGCAGAAATTAAGCCAACAACAGGCTTTAGTGCTGAACTTGGTGCAAGTATTGTTATACTTTTAGCAACTCAACTTGGAATTCCAGTTAGCTCAACCCATATTTTAATCGGCGCTATTTTGGGTATAGGGGTGTTTAATAAAGATGCTAAATGGGGTATGATGAAACCTATTGGTTTAGCTTGGGTTATTACTTTACCAGTTGCTGGAATTCTTTCAAGTATTATTTTTGTAATTTTTGTAAATATAATCTTATGAGTTTAAACTCATAAGATATTTTTTAGCTTCATTTAAATTAGAGCTATTTATAAAATAATCAATTTTTGCAGGTTTTTTATATACTTTATCATAATATTCAAAAAGCATTTTTACACAAAGTTCTAAATTATTTTCTTCATAATTTTTACAAAGTCTTAATTTAAAATCCTTGCTGATATAAGGTGATATTTTTTCAACGCATTGATAAAATACTTTTTTATCCATTGGAGTATAGTTTTTTAAAACTCTTTGAATGCGTAAATTTATATCACACTCGCACCAAATTTTTTTAGCTTTTTGCATACTATTGTATAAATTTAGTGGGATAGTTAAATTTCCAATTTGTCTGCTTTCAGCTTCTATAAAACAAGTTTTGTGAGTATAATCTTTTAAAAAATAAAACAACTTATCTTCAAAGGCTTTTTGGCTTGGTTGTTCTCCATAAATTTTACCAAAACTTGATCCTTGGTGATTAGCTAGTTTTTCTAAATTTAAAGCATTGTTTAAAGTTTGGATTAAATCACTTTTACCACTTGCTGTATTACCACAAAGACATAAAAACTCAATATTTAAATCTTTCCTAAAAAACTCACTCACATAACTTCTATAGGCCTTGTATCCACCTTCTAATCTTACAACTCTATAACCAAGTTCAGCCAAGATTAAAGCAATAGCTTTTGATCTTTTACCACCTCTTGCACAATAAATTCCCACCAAAGAACCTATTTTATAATTTTGATAAAGTTTATTAATATGTTCACTCATATTTTTACAAATATAACTTGCACCTTTTGCTTTAGCTAAGCCTTTATTTTTCTTATAAAGTGTGCCTATTTCTTCAAATTCATTATCATTTAGTGCGTAGTAATTTTGCGCAGATTTTATATGAGCAAGTTTGTATTCTTTGGGACTTCTTACATCAATTAAAAGATCAAAATTAAATTTTAAAAAATTTTCAAAATCAACTTCTTTATACATAGTCTTTAAAAGCTTTGCATAAGGTGGTATAAACTTTTTCCAAATCACTCCCACAAACTCTAGTTTGTCCTATGGTAGTGATAAAATTTGTATCCCCTTGCCATCTTGGGATTAAATGATAATGACAATGCGGCGCTATGCCAGCTCCTGCTGCACTGCCTAAATTCATACCTATATTAACACCCTTGGCATGAAAGTTATCTTTTAAAATTTTAACTCCAATACGCACAAAATGGCTAATTTCTAGCCATGTATCATTATTTAAATCTTCTATATTTTCTAAATGCTCATAAGGGATAATCATGAAATGACCCGGACTATAAGGGTATTTATTCATAATGCCAAAACATTCTTTAGCTCTAAAAATTACCCCAAGTTTTTCATCTTCATTAAGTTCATACTTACAATGACAAAAAGGACAAAAATTTTTATCTTTATTATTAAAATAAACATCTCTCCAAGGTGCATATAAATACTCCATCAACTCTCCTTTATGCAAGCATGTAGATTTTTGATATTTTTACTTATAAGAGCTTTATTTTTTGGTATCAAAGGTAATAGCTTTTCATCTTCTAATAAAAAAATTCTAGCTCCTGCTAAAATAGCATTATTAAGATCGCTTTTGCTTTCAATATAAAAAATGGCCTCTAAGCCAAGATGTATTGCAAAATTATAAAGTTTTTTTAGTTGCATAGTTTTTAGCATTTTAGGAAATACAATAAACGCATCAGCTCCATATACCAAGCTTTCTAAAATTTGATATTCATCAAAAATAAAGTCAAATTGCACAATGGGTTTTTCATGATAGCGTCTAAAAAGACTTAAATTTTGTATGTCTTGATTAAGCAAAGGACTTGTTGGTAAAACGATAGCATCAAAATTTTCATGATTAAAATTTAAATCTTTAGAATATAAAAAATGCGAAAGTTTTCTTTCAAGCAAAAGTGTGTAAATATCTTTAGGATAAAAAGCATTAGAAGCTAGGCTTCTGCCTAGCATATCATAAGGAAAAATTTCTTTTTTATTTTCTAGAATTTTTTGTGTTTTTGAAAAATGATCTTTTAAATCTATTGTTTTAAACATTTTTCAATGGCCTTTAAGTGATCTTTGCTTTCTTGGGAATTTGCAAATTCTTTATCGTGGAATGTTTTTTGTAAAATTTCATAAGCTTTTTTGCAATTTTTAAGTTTATAATAGCCCCAAGCTAAAGAGTCTAGGTAGTAAAGATTTTGTGGTTCTTGTTCAAGTGCCCAGCCTACTAATTCTATACCTTTTGCAATATCAATATCATATTCGATTAAGGCATAGCCATAGTAATTTTGATATAAAGCATCGCTACGCACATCTACACTTTGTTCAAATTTTTTCATAATAGAAGCTAGAATTTTTGGATCCGTGATTTTTTTACTTTTAGAATCCATATAAATTTCAAATTCTAAAACCCCTGCCATAGAAAGGTATTTTTTATCTTTGCTAAGTTCATAATGTTTTAAAGCTATTTCGTAAGCTTTTTTATAATTTTTTGTTTGTGTATATAAGAAAATTTTAGTATCAGGATCTATGTTGTATTGTTGGACTAAATTTAGAGCTTGTTTATAATTTTTTTCTTGCACTAGTAATTCTATCATAGCATATATATATTTAATATCATTGTTGAGTTTATATAGTTTTTCAAGGGTTTGAATGCTTGCCTTATTGTTTTTTTGCTCTTGATAAATTTTTAAAAGTAGGGTGCATGTTTTAAGAGTGCATTGTGAATTTTTTACAAATTCTTCTAAAGCTTTTTTAGCTTGATCAATATTTTTATTTTTTATATTAATTTCAACTATTTTAAGTAATAAATTTTCATGTTCAAAAAGCTTATAAGCAAGATTGTATTGCTCTAAAGCTTTGGTGTATAAAGCTTTTTTAGCAAAAATATCACCTAGTATTTCATAGTTTCTATAATCTTGCTCTTCTTTAATGAGTTTATAAAGTATAGTTTCGGCTTGTTTATAATCTCCTATTTCAAAAAAATGCAAAGCATTTAATCTTGCAATAGCTGTATGATTTAAAAATTCTTTAGAGGCTTTTAAAAGTTCATCTTTTTGTTTTAAGTTAGCACCCAAAGCTAAAAGCAATGCTTTTTGCAAATAGATACTTTCATTATTTTCATGAAATAAATTTGTATAAATATCACATGCTTTTTGAAACTGTCCATGTTCTTCATAAATGAGTGCTTGTAAGATTTTATCTTCGCTTTTAGCCAAAGCAAGGTTTGTTAGGATAAAAACGATAATTAGTGAAAGCAAACCCCTATACATTCTTCTTTCAACTCCTCTTTGTGTGTTTTAAAATACTCCCAAAATGGAAAAGTTCTACATTGTTTTGGTCTATGCTTGTAAATTAAACATTTTTTATACATTGTATCAAAAAAAATACAACGATAGCCATTTTCATGCTTTACTTCTTTAAAACTATATTTAAATCCAACTTTGATAAGGTATTGTTCTTTAAAGGCTTCAAAGTTTAAATTTAAAAAAGCAGCAATAGCTTCTAGCTCTTCTTTGCTAGCATAGATATATCCACTTTCTCCAGTGCAGCATTTTCCACCGCATGTTTTACAAGCATTTTCATCAAAAGAATAATCAAAGTCTTTTTCACATATCATAGCTTATAGTTCCTGTATTTTCATAAATTTCACTAATTTTTGGATTTAAAACATTATTTTCATACATAAAAAGCGTAGGCATTATCGCGCAAGGACTTTTACTATTTTTTTTAATATGTATTAAAACAAGCCTTGCATTAGTTTGTGTATTGGTGTGAATGCATTGAAGGGAAACTAGTTTTAATTTAAATTGTTTTAAATAAGCACAAATTTCATCTAAAAAACTTGCCTCATAGCACATAAAAAAACTACCATTTGGCTTGATTAAAGTATTTATTTTAGCAAACATCTTCTCAAGCGGCATAAATTCTTGATATCTTGATATACATAAATGCAAATCTTGGCTTTTTTGTGTATTTTTTTTATAAAATGGAGGATTAGAGATCAAAAAATCAAATTTTATATCACTTTTATAGTTTAAAAAGTCTTCGCAAATGCTTTGAATTTCAAGTTTATTTTCTTTGGCATTTTTATAACTTAGTTTGATATTTTGCTCTTGAATATCTAGTAGATAAACTTTTGAATTTGGAAATTTTTGCTTTACTAAAAGTCCTAAAATTCCACATCCACATCCTATATCAAGGATATTTCCTTTTAAGTTATTTTTAGATAAAAAGTCAAAAAGTAAAAGGCTATCATTATTATAACGATAGCCTTTTGAATATTGAAAGAGTTTTAGCATTTATAAAGATGATCGCAGATTTTAAATGAATCATTTAAACCCACTACAATAGAAGCTCCGTTTTTACTCGCTATATCACCTGCTACAAATAATCCTTTTACATTACTTTCTTTGTTTTCATCAAAGCTTGGCACACCTTTTTCATCAACTTCTATAGAGCATTTTTGTAAGAAATCAAGTGGGGTTGAACCACCAATAGCATAAATAATGCGATCATAAATTTCACTTGTATTGTTAGTGAAATTTACTTTAGCTTTACCATTTTCATCTTCAATACCAGTTATATCTATGCCGAGTTTTGCTTTTACACTGCCTTGTTCAAAAGCTTTTTGAATATCTTCAAGATTAATATCATTTAATCTTGAGAAAGTTTCTCTTCTATAGCAAAGTGTAACATCGTTATTTTTAGCTAAATCTATAGCGTATTCTGCTGCTGAATTTCCACCGCCTACAACTAAGATTTTTTCATCTTGGCTTGTTGAATTTGCATTAAAATTGATGATTTTAGTTAAAGTTATAGGTAAAGTATAGTTTGGTTTATTTGGCTTACCCATTCTACCTATGGCAATAACTGCATTTTTACAAATATAATTTTCATTTGCAGTGCTAACTATGAAATTTTCTCCATCTTTTTTAACACTTTCAACTTCACTAGAAAGCTTTACTTCAAGATTGTGCTCTTTAATGGCATTTTGGAAAGTTTCTATTGTGCTTTCTCTGGTTCCATCTTCAAAATTTATATGTCCATGATTTGTGCTATCACAACCTTTATAAGCTTTGTCTACTCTTTTGCCTTCTTTGTAAAATTTTACTAAGGTTTGACAAATCGCATCAGCTTTTTCTAAAACAATAACTTCTTTATTTTTTATTTTAGCTTCTACTCCAGCTGCAATACCTGCAGGGCCAGCGCCAATAACTACCATATCAAAAATTTTCATTATTTCCCTTTTTTAATTTTTAGTTTATGTAAATGTATCAAAAAAACAATAATAAAAAATAAAAAACAGAAATTATTTTTATCTTGTAAATAAATTTTTTTATGCTTATAAATTATTAAATTAATAAAATTTTATAATAAAGTAGATTAAAATGATATTATTATAATATTTTTTGCATAAAATCACTTACATAAAAGCAAAAAAACATAAAAATTATATATAGTATGCAAAAGGAGTTTTTGATGGGACAAAATACAGGACAAAGTTTAAAAAATAATTTTTTAACATTATTGTTATTATCCTTTTGCGGATCTATTATTTATGGTTTGCCTTATTTTAGAAAGTATTATTATGATGATTATATGAGTCTTTATCACTTAAATAATTTTGAAATGGGGCTTTTGGGTAGTGCTTATGGATTGCTTGGTTTGTTTTCTTATGCTTTAGGAGGTTATTTAGCAGATCGTTTTGCACCAAAAAAATTATTGATTTTTTCTTTAATTGCTACAGGACTTGGTGGTTTATTGCATTTATATTTTACTTCTTTAAATGCACTTTTGATTATTTATGGAATTTGGGGGATTACTTCTTTATTAACTTTTTGGCCTTCTTTGATGAAAATAGTAAGGAACTTAGCAAATTCTAAAGAACAAGCAAGGGCTTATGGAATTTTTGAAGGCGGTAGAGGAGTTGTTGGTGCTGCACATTTGGCTATAGCTACGAGTATTTTTGGATATTTTCAAACAAAAGCCTTGGCCGCACAAGGTATAGAAATGGTTATTGTGTTTTATTCTATAGCTCCTATTGCAAGTGCTATTTTATTGTTTTTTCTTTTGAAAGATGATATTAATGAGCAAAGTGAGAAGATTAAAATCAAAGACTTGGTTTTTCTTTTGAAAAATTCTGCTCTTTGGCTTGTGGTTGCTATTACTTTTTGTACATATTTTTTTAACATGAGTTTTTATTATTTTACTCCTTATGCAAGCAATGTTATAGGAACTTCTGCTGTTTTTGCAGCTATTTTAACGGTATTGGCTCAATATATTCGTCCGGTTTCTTCTGTAGTGGGTGGATTTATAGCAGATGGATATGGAAAAGCTAAAATAATGATGATAGGCTTTATTTTAATGGGAATTGGTGTTATTTTTTTAATGCTTAGTTCAAAATTAAATGGATTTTTACAAATGAGTGTTTTAACTTCTGCTTGTGTCGTAATTTATATAGCTATGTATTCTAATTTTGGAATTTATTATTCTTTACTTAGTGAGGGAAAAATTCCTATACATTTAGCGGGTATGGCTATAGGTATTGTATCTACTTTTGGGTATTTGCCTGAAGTTTTTGCACCATTACTTGCTGGAGATTTATTAGATAGATACCCAGGTGTAAAAGGTTTTCATATATATTTTACCATCATGATAGTTATGGCTATTTTGGGTGTAATGTTTTGTTTGATTTGGATTAAAAAATACAATAAAAAGGAGATGAAATGAAGGAAATTGTTTTTAACTTTAAAAACAAGGTTAGAGTAATAGAAAATGAATGGATAGTTTTAAAAGATGGCACTAAGCTTTCATCACGAATTTGGCTTCCTCAAGTAAAAGAAAAAGTTCCTGCTATATTAGAATACATTCCTTATAGAAAAAATGATGGAACAAGGGGTAGAGATGAGCCTATGCACGGATATTTTAGTGGTAATGGCTATGCGGTTGTTAGGGTTGATATTAGAGGAAGTGGGGAATCTGATGGTTTATTAGAAGATGAATATTTAAAACAAGAACAAGATGATGCCTTAGAAGTCATTGAGTGGATTGCAAAGCAAGAATGGTGTGATGGGAATATTGGTATGATGGGTAAATCTTGGGGTGGCTTTAATTCTTTACAAGTTGCAGCAAGAAGACCTAAAAATTTAAAAGCAATTATAGTAGTAGGTTTTACTGATGATAGGTTTAATGAGGATATTCATTATAAAGGCGGATGTTTGCTTAATGATAATTTTTGGTGGGGTAATATCATGCTTGCATATCAATCACGCTTTGTTGATCCAAAAATTGATCCAAATGGTAGAAAAAAATGGCTCAATAGGCTTGAGAATATGCCTTTATGGCCCACATTATGGCTTGAGCATACTTTAAAAGATGATTATTGGAAGCATGGATCTGTTGGGGAAAATTATGATGATATACAAGTCCCTGTTTTTGCATTAGATGGATGGGCTGATTCTTATACTAATCCTGTTTTTACTCTAATGAATGGTTTGAAAGTTCCAAAAAAAGCTATCGTTGGTCCTTGGGCTCATGTTTATCCTCATGATGGTTTACCTTTGCCTGCAATGGGTTTTTTACAAGAAGCACTTAAATGGTGGGATAAATGGCTTAAAAATGAAGAAAACGATGTGCTTGAAGCTCCTATGATACAAGCATATATTGAAAATAGCTCTAAGCCAAATTCAAAAACAGAGAAAGTAGAAGGTCGTTTTGTTGCTTTAAATGATTTTAAAAATGATATTAGCTATAAAAGATACTATTTAAATCCGCATAAATTAACATGTAAAAAATCAAGTGAATTTATCAAAATTAACACTCCATTAAATCATGGGCTTTTATCAGGAGAGTGGATGGGAGCTGGTGTTTTAGGAGAAAGTCCTAGCGATCAAAGGTTAGATGATGGGATGGCAGTTGTTTTTGAAAGTGATTTTTTAGAACAAGATTTAGATGTCTTAGGCTTTCCTATGTTAAATGTAAAAATTGCAAGCGATCAAGAAAAAGCTATGCTTTTTGCTCAACTTAGTGAAGTTAGAGCTGATGGTTTTGTAAAAAGAGTAAGTTATGGAGTAATCAATCTTGCATTAAGTGATAATAAAGAGCAATTTATACCTTTAAAAAAAGATGAATTTATCCAAAAGCAAATCAAACTTGATGCTTGTGGATATAGATTTGCCAAGGGTTCTAAGATAAGATTATCATTAGCAAATTCTTTTTGGCCTATGTTTTGGCCTATGCCAAAAATTTCAACCTTGACTTTAGATTTAAATGAGTGTGAATTTAATTTACCATGTTTTAATGGTCAAGATAGCGATAAAATCAATATGCAAGCACAAAGTGCTCCTTTAACCCCAATAACACTTTTAGAAGAAGGTAGGGTAGATAGAAGCATTTCTTATGATATTTTAAACGATACTTGGACTTGTATTACAGATGGTGTTGGCGGGGTTTTTGGAGAAGGTGTTTATAGATTTGATGAGGTTGATGTTTTAGTAAAGCATAATTTAAAAAGAGAATTAAAACTTCAAAATGAAAACCCATTAAGTGCAGAATATACCATTACTCAAACAATGCAAATAGGACGCGAGGGTTGTATGATGGAGGCGGATATAATCTTAACACAAACTAGCGATTTGGAGTATTTTTATATTAAGGGAAAATTAGTAGTTAAGGAAAATAATAAGCTTGTTTTTGATAAAAAATATGATTGTAAAACTAAAAGAAATAGTTTATAAAATTTCCCAAAGTAAAATTTACTTTGGGAATTAATTTTCTTGCAAGATTTTAGCTAAATCTTTAGCACCTTTTAGATCCACTTTGCCAGAGCCTAAAAGTGGGATTTGTTCTACCTTAAAATATCTACTTGGTTTAAAAATAGCAGGCATAGTAGAGTTTTTAATTGCTTCACAAATTCCTTCAAAATCTTGCTCTTGGCATTCTACTAATAAGCATACCATTTCACCTTTTTTATCATCATCTAGTGCAACTGCGCAAAATTTTACTACATCTGTATTGATAAATTTAGCAATTTCTTCTTCTAAAGCTCCTAAAGATATCATCTCACCACCAATTTTTGCAAAACGAGAATAACGATCTACTATATATAAAAAGCCATCCTCATCTACATGGCCTTTATCGCCGGTATTATACCAGCGTATGCCATCGATTTCTTTGATAACTTCATCGGTTTTTTCTTTATTGTTTAAATAACCCACCATAACCTGATGGCCACCAATGAGTATTAATCCATCTTCTCCATGATTTAAACTTTCATAAGTAGATGGATCTACTATGCGTATAGCACTTCCTGGTAAAGGCATACCTACACTACCTTCTTTATTTGCACGGTGTAAAATCCAATAGTCAGGATCAAATTTATTCGGTAAATTTACACTTGCAACTGGAGTGGTTTCAGTGGCTCCATAGCCTTCAAAAATAGGTTTTTTAAATTTAATTTCAAAGGCAGTTCTTACTTCGCTTTTGAGTTTTTCAGCACCTGAAACGATAATCCTTAGGCTTTCAAACATAATCGCATCAAGTTTTTTATTTCTTGCATAAATACCTAAAAAAGTTGAAGTAGCACACATAATGCTAACATTGTTTTTTACTATAGCTTTTGCTACACCTAGTGCATCTGTTGGATCAGCATGTGTTATGCTTTTAATCCCTTCTAATAAAGGCATAAAAGTAGTTACAGTTAATCCAAAAGCATGAAAAGGTGGCAAAGAAGATAAGACAACATCTTCATTTTTTGCACATAATACATCTGAAATTTGAGCTATATTGCTTAAAATATTGCGATTATTTAGCATTACCCCCTTAGGTGTTCCCTCGCTACCACTACTAAATAATATAGCAGCTATGGCAAGGTTTTGTTTATTAGATGCAAATAATGCTTTTATTAAACAAGTAGGTAAGATACTTACTAAAGCAAGCATAGAAAAGATTTTGAGTTTTTGTCTTTTAAAGTTTGCGATAATATCTTCCATAAAAATAATTCTAACATGCTCTTCAAATTCTAGTTTTATGCCTTTATTTTCTAATTTTTCCATAAATTTTCTAGAAGTATAAATTTGTTGAATTTGAGAGCTTTGAATGGCTTGATTTATTGCTTTTACACCTGCTGTGAAATTTAAATTTACCACGATTTTATTTGCAAGTAATACAGCTAGATTACAAAGAGAGCTAGCCATGGAAGCAGGGAGCAAAATTCCTATACATTCTTCTTTTGGAGCATAGCTTCCTTGGGTAGGTTGTATATTTAACTCATGTGATCTATTTTTTATAAAAGAGCTAAAAACTAGACTTAAAGCAAGCATTTTTCTATAAGTAATACCACCTATTAAAGGATCAACAATAGCTATTTGACTTAAATTTCTTTTAGCGCTATCTATCCAAGCTCTAGCTATAGTATGCATACTTTCACATTGAGATTTCCAAGCAATAAATGAAAGTTCAAAAACCTTTGCTTTAACCACTTCTTTTTTAGTGTGTATTGGCAAGCTTTTTCCAAAAGCAATAGCGATTTTTCTTTTGCTTATTTTGCGGTTTCTTGCTGAAAATTCTTCATCACTTCTTGAAAAAGCACTTCCCCAAAGTCCTCTAATATAAAAAGGTAAAATCACTCCATCTTGCTCTTCTAATTTTGAGCAAACTAACTCAAATCCACCTTTAAATTCATTAAGCTGTCCATGGCGTGAAAGCACTCCTTCTGGGAAAAGGCAAACTAAATTTCCATTTTTAATATGCATAGCAATAAGCTCTAAGCTTGATTTGCTAGAAGCACTTGAAACAGGAATAACTCCAAATTTATCAAGAAAAATTCTAATATACCACTTAGAATAAATGCTTTTTTCCATAACAAAATAAATTTTTCTTGGTATAGCCATTTGCACAATAGCCCAATCTATAAAAGATATATGATTACCAAGCAATAACGCTCCACCTTTTTCAGGAATATTCTCAAAACCTTCTACCAATAAACGGTAGCGTTGAAAAAACGCTATACTCATTAATAAACGCACTAAAGAAAAAGGCAATTTACTTAGCACATAAATGCTTCCAAAAAATGCCACAGCGATGATAAAATAAAACAAATTTATCACTTCAATTTTAACATAAGCAGCAAAAGTAGCTAGTGCTAAAAAGCCTAACATAAAAATATTTTGTATGAAATTATTTCCTGCTAAGACTTTTCCTAGTTCATTTTCTTTTGCATGAAATTGTATTAGAGAGTTTAAAGGTATGATAAAAAATGCTCCGCTTAAACCAAAAATAAAAAACACTACACTATAACTTAGTAAGTTTTCTAAAAATGGCATTAAAATGCTCATTAGAAAAACCCCTAAAGCACCTAGTGGTATAAGACCTAATTCGATGTAATTTTTAGAAAACTTACCACTAACAAGCGATCCTATAATCACTCCTATACCAGAAAAAGCTAAAGAGCATTGTACATAAAAGGTATTTTCTATAAAAAGATCATTTTTTGCATATACAGGAAAACTCACTAAATAAAGTTGTGATATGGCCCAAAAAAGTGAAATTCCTATAATGCAAAGCCAAATAATTTTATGAGAAAATATTGTTTTTAAATTAGAGGTTAAAAGCTTTCCTTGTAAATATTGTTTTTTATCAAAACTTAAATTTTTATCTTCTTCTTTTAAGCTAGGAAGTTTATAAGCTAAAAAAAGTTCTAATAAAGCAAAAGCTATTAATACAAAACCCAAAGGTGCAATTTGTGTTAAAATATCCGAAGGAGTGTTAAAATTTGACTCAAAAAGCATTTCAAAGCTTAGAGAAAATACTGCCATACCGGCTAAAATAGCCACAATACTTACTGCATTGACAGCTCCATTTCCCATAGCTAAAAGCTCTTTTCCTACTAATTCTTTTATAAAGCCATATTTTGCAGGAGAGTATAAGGCAGATTGCACTCCCATGATAAAAGTCATTGTAAATGCAAGCCAAAATGCTCCAAGATAATAACACAAACAAATAATACAAGTTAATATTACTGAAAATAATGCAGATATTTTCATGATTTTATTTTTAGGAAATTTATCCGCTAAAAATCCAGATGGTGAAAGCATAAGAATAAAAGGCAAAAGCATTAAAGCATTGACAATAGCAGTTAGAAAAAGTTGGGTGCTATCTTCATAAAATTTATAAATGGTATTTTGTATGATGATTTTGTGTCCTAAATCCACAAAAGCATTAATAAAAGCTACTGCTAAAAATGGCAATACGCCAAAAATCTTTAAAAAATTTCCTTGCATTTAAAACTCCATTTTATTTTAAAAATATTATTTTATTATATAAAATTTAAATGGAGTTTTGATATTTGATTAATCTTTAAATTCTACCACTTCATTAAATGCAAAACGAGCTTTTTCTGTACCAGAATTTTTTTGGGCATGTCCTAGAGCAATGAGCATAGATACTCTTTGTTTAGCGGTGTCTAAATTTAAATATTGATTGATTTTATCTTTATCAAAACCACCGATAATACACGAACCCAAATTTAAACTATAAGCAGCATTGATAATATTTGCAATAGCAAGATGACTTTGCTCTTTTGCATAAATAAAACTTTGTTCTAAATCCATTGCGTCTAAAAATGGCTTATAGGTTTGCAAGCGTTTATTTAACTCTTCTTGGCTTAAACCACGCTTTTTTAGTTTTTCTTCAAAATAATCTTTAAAATCAGCTCTTGAGATCACAACAATAATAGCAGCACAATTTGCTACATGATTTTGATTGTTAGCTATTTTGGCAATTTCTTTTTTATGTTCATCTTTTTGAAAAACTAAGAATTTCCAAGGTTCAAGTCCTAAAGAACTAGGAGATAATCTAGCACATTCTAAGATATATTCTAAGTTCTCTCTAGAAATTTTTTCTTGAGTATATGCTCTAATAGAAGAGCGATTTTGCATTAAATTTAAATAATCTTGCATATAATTTCCTTATTTTTAGTTTAATTTATCTTATATCTTATAAGCTTTAAAATTGTTAAAATTATATTTTATTGCTACAATTTTATTTTTACTTCATACAAATATTTTATTATACGGTTTTTAAAGGATTAAAATGAAAAAAATAATTTATTTGAGCATATTTTTGATTATACTTATTATAGGGATGTATTTTTTCTTTTTTGCAAATAAGGAAGAATATAATTATCTAACTTATGAGGTTAAAAAACAAGACATTACTCAAAGCATAGAAGCAATAGGTGAAGTTTATGCAAAAACCCAAGTTGATGTTGGTGCACAAGTTAGTGGGCAAATTACTAAACTATATGTAAAATTGGGCGATCGTGTTAATGAGGGTGATTTAATCGCACAAATTGATAAAGATAAACAACAAAATGATTTAGATATTACCAAAGCTAGACTTGAAAGTGCAAAGGCAAATTTAGAAAGTAAAAAAATTGCTCTTGATATAGCTACTAAACAATACCAAAGAGAGCAAAAGCTTTATGCTAAAAAGGCTACCTCTTTAGAAAATCTTGAAAATCTTAAAAATACTTTTTATGCCTTAAGAGCAAATGTGGCTGATTTAAAAGCTCAAACTACTCAACTTGAAATTTCTTTAAAAAATGCTCAAAAAGATTTAGCTTATACTACTATAACTGCACCTAGTAAGGGTGAGATTATCAATGTAGCAGTTGAAGAGGGGCAAACTGTAAATGCAAACCAAAATACACCAAGTATAGTGCGTTTGGCTGATTTAAGTGAAATGGAAATTCGTATGCAAATAGCTGAAGCTGATATTAATAAAATTAGTGTTGGAAAAAAGGTTAAATTTAGTATTTTAAATGAGCCTGATAAAAAATATGAAGCAACTATTTCAAGCATAGATCCAGCAAATACTACCATAAGCGATGCAACAAGCAATACAAATTTAAACTCAAACTCAAGTACTAGCACTAGCGCTGTGTATTATTATGCAAGGGTTTTTGTAAAAAATGATAATAATTTTTTACGCATAGGTATGAGCACAGAAAATGAAATTGCTATTAAAACAGAAAATAATACTTTAGTTATACCAACTTTAGCTATAAAAAGCGATGTAAGTGGTTATTATGTAGAAATTTTAAAAGCAAATAATATAAGTGTGAAAACACCTGTTAAATTAGGTATTAAAGATAGTTTAAATACTCAAATTTTAGATGGTATTAATGAGGGTGATTTAGTTATCATAGGTAAAAATAAAAAATGATACGCTTAGAAAATATACAAAAAAAGATTAATAATACAACTATTTTAGAAAATATTAATCTTTATATTCAAAAGGGAGAATTTGTAGCCATTATAGGGCAATCAGGTAGTGGGAAAACCTCTCTTTTAAATATTATAGGAACACTTGATGAACCAAGTAGTGGAAAATATTTTTTAGATGCATATGAAGTAACTAATTTAAGTAAAGATGAAAAAGCAAGGATTAGACGCGAAAAAATTGGTTTTATATTCCAAAGATATAATTTGCTTAGTCTTTTAAATGCTAAAGATAATGTAGCCTTACCTGCTGTTTATGCAGGAAAAAATAAACAAGAAAGATCGCAAAAGGCTAAAGAATTACTTTCTTTTTTAGAGCTTGATCATAAAGAATTATCAAAGCCAAATGAACTAAGTGGTGGGCAACAGCAAAGAGTTTCCATAGCAAGAGCTTTGATGAATGGTGGTGAGCTTATTTTAGCAGATGAGCCAACGGGTGCGCTTGATTCTAAAAGCGGTAAGATAGTTTTAGAAATTTTAAATAAACTAAATGAGCAAGGACACACCGTAGTTTTAGTCACTCATGATAGAGAAATAGCTGCTAGAGCAAAAAGAGTTATAGAAATTAAAGATGGTAAGATTATAAGTGATAATGGTGCAAAAAAAACAGATGAAATAAAAACTAAGTTAATGCCAAAAGAGAAAAAAAGCTTTAATTTGCTTAAAAATCAGCTTTTTGAAAGTTTAAAAATGTCCATAGCTTCCATTGTAGCACACAAACTACGCTCTTTGCTTACTATGCTTGGTATTATCATAGGCATAGCTTCAGTAGTTTGCGTGGTTGCTTTAGGGCTTGGAGCCCAACAAAACATACTTGCTTCTATTAGCTCTATTGGGACTAATACCATAGAAGTTGTTTCAGGGCGTGGCTTGGGAGATATTCGATCAGGCAGAACAAGGCTTAATTTAAGCGATTTAAAAACCTTAAGTTCTTTGCCTTATTTAGAAGCAGTAGAAGCAGATGTGGGTAAAATAGGGGTGGTAACTTATAAGAATAATTCTTTGCAAGCTAGAATTTATGGAGTAGGACCAAATCATCTAAGACTTAGAGGTTTTGTGATGGTAGATGGTAGGTTTATTAATAATGAAGATATAAAAGATAATACTAATATTTGCATTATAGATGAAAATGCTTTGAGAATTTTATTTGATAATATCAGCGTTAAAGATGTTTTAGGTAAAAGCGTGATTTTTAACAAGCAACCTTTAACTATAGTTGGTGTTTTAAAAAAAGAAAGAGATAATAAAGGCTTTAGAGCTGATGAAAATACCATTAAAATTTATACTCCTTATTCTACTTTGATGAATAAAATCACAGGAGATAAACAAATAAGAGCCATAGTAACTAAGGTAAAAGATGAGGTAAATCCTGCTTTGGCTGAAGAAGCTATGGTAAAAATTTTAGAGATTAAACGCGGAAAAAAAGATTTTTTTACTATAAATTCTGACGCGATTAAAAATGCCATTGAGGAAAATACTGCTACTTTGACTTTACTTATTTCTTCTATTGCAGTGGTATCTTTGATAGTAGGTGGTATTGGTGTGATGAATATCATGCTTGTTTCAGTAAGTGAGCGCACAAGAGAAATTGGAGTTAGAATGGCTATTGGAGCTAGAAAAGAAGATATTTTAATGCAGTTTTTAATCGAAGCTGTGTTGATTTGTTCTTTAGGGGCTATTTTTGGAGTAATACTTTCTTTTATCATCATTGAAGTATTTAATTCTTTAAATTTTGGTTTTACGATGATACTTTCATTAAATTCGGTATTTTTAGGGCTTTTAAGTTCGGTTTTAATCGGAGTGGTTTTTGGATTTTTCCCAGCAAAAAATGCAGCAAATTTAAATCCTATTAGTGCTTTATCAAAGGAATGAGATGAGAATATTTTTATTATTTTTTATAGCCTTTTTTTTAAATGCCTGCGTAGGAGTAAAATTAGAACAAGTATCTCAAGAACAAATAAAAAAAGAATATTTTGAAGATTTTAACGCAAGCAAGGCTTGGTGGGAAAAATATAACAATCAAGACTTAAATAATATCTTAAAAGCTATTATTGATAATAATAAAGACTTAAATATAGCAAGGGTTAATTTTTTAAGTACTTTAGCTAGATATAAGCTTTTAAATTTAGATCTTTATCCTACTTTGAGTGGAAATTTTGGTGCAAATATAAGAAAAAATTTAAACAATGGCACAAAAACGCATAGTTTTTCAAATGGCATTATGTTAAATTATGAGCTTGATATATATGGCAAAATTTCAGATCAAGTTGCTAGTTCTGAATTTTTAGCAAAAGCAAGTGAGTATGAGTTACGCTCTTTAGAGCTTGATACGATTAATTTAGCGATAAATAGTATTTTTGAATTTATTTATTTCAATGATGTAGATCATTTATTAAACAAACATTTAAAAAATCTAGAGCAAATGCTAGAAATTTATACTACTAAACTTAATTATGGAAAAGTTGAATATATAGATCTTTTAAATATTAAAAAATCTTTATTAAACACTAAACAAAATATCATTACAAATTTACAAAATAAAGACTTAACTCTTAAAAATATAAAAGACTTACTGGGTAAAGATGATGAGCATTTGATTAATAAAATGCTAAATTATACTCTTGAAGATTTTTCTTTGCAAAAAATTAATTTTGATATAGAATTAAAAATGCTTGCTTATAGACCACAAGTTCAAGCAAAACTAAATCAACTTATGGCTTCTTACAAGGATTATACAAGTGTGCAAAAAAGTATTTTACCTAGCATAAAAATATTGGGAAATTTAGATGGGAATAATAAGAATATTGATGAGAGTTTTAAATTTTTAATTTTAGGAGGCAATGTCGCCATTGACTTACCATTTTTGGACTTTTATAGAGTAAAACAAAATGTAAAAATTTCTGAATTAACATACCAAGCTCGTTTGGTTGAATATAAAGATGTATTACAAAGAACTATCCATGAATTTAATTTTTGTTATGAAAATGACAAGTATTATAATGATTTGTTAAAATTAGTAAAAAATATCAATATTAATCAAGAAAAAATTACACAGCTATATTTAGAAAAATATGAATTAGGTCGCAGTGAACTAAAAGATTATCTTGATGCGGACGCTTTGCTTATAAATTCACTCCAAGAGCTTAGCAGAGCAAAGCTATCTTTGCTTAAAAATATTAATTTATATCACAATATTGTTTTAATTTCAGAGTAAAAAAGACTAAAAGTGTTTCATTTTGTAATATTATAAGAAAAGAGTGTTGTTTATTTGCGTTGTTTTAAAGTCATTTAGAATACAATTGATAAATAAATCAAACAAAGGAGAATTATGAAATTTGATTTTTATGCAACGCTAGTTACTATGGTTATAGTATTGCTTTTAGGCGTATTTGTCATTAAAAGGGTAAAATTTCTTCGTGATTATAATATCCCTGAGCCAGTTGTTGGTGGTGGGATTGCTGCGATTATTCTTTTGATCTTACATAGTTTCTTCTCATTGGATATTAAATTTGATGAATCTATGAAAGATCCTTTAATGCTTGCATTTTTTTCAAGTATTGGTTTGTTAGCTGATTTTGCTTCTTTAAAAAAGGGTGGAAGAAAATTAGCAATTTTTTTAGTTGTTGTTGTTGGCTTGCTTTTTGCACAAAATATAGTTGGCATAGGTGTGGCAAGTGCTATGGGGCAAAATCCACTAATGGGACTTATAGCAGGTTCTGTTACAATGAGTGGCGGTCATGGAACAGGTGCAGCATGGGCAGCTGAATTTATTAAAGAACCTTATTTTTACTCTAGTGCAACTACTGTTGCTATTGCTTGTGCTACTTTTGGGCTTATTTCAGGTGGTATCATAGGTGGGCCTGTTGCAAGATATTTAGTCAATAAATATAAGTTAGTAGTTCCAAAGCAAAATGATGATAAAGATGCGATTTTAAATTTCCAGTCTCCAGAAAAAGAAAGACTAATCACACCTTCTTCTTTTATAGAATCTTTGGCATTAATTGCTTTATGTTTATTAATAGGTAGTGCTTTGTCTACTTATATTAAAACAAATACAGGTTTTACTTTACCAACTTTTGTGTATTGTCTTTTTGTAGGTGTGGTTTTAAGAAATGTTTTATCAGCTACAAAAATTCATCATGTATTTGATAGAGAAGTATCAGTTTTGGGTAATGTAAGCTTATCTTTATTTTTAGCTTTAGCTCTAATGACTATTAATCTTTGGGATTTAGTAACTCTTGCACTACCGATGTTGGTAATTTTAGCTGTTCAGGTTGCTATGATGGCTGCTTATGCTATATTTATCACTTTTAGGGTATGTGGAAAAGATTATGACGCAGCAGTTTTAGCAGCAGGGCATTGTGGTTTTGGTTTGGGCGCTACTCCAACAGCTATGGTAAATATGCAAACTGTAACAAATCACTATGGTATGAGCCATATGGCATTTATTATTGTACCTTTAGTGGGTGCGTTTTTCATAGATATAGTAAATGCTTTAGTGATTAATGCTTTCTTGTATCTACCATTCTTTCATTAAAATCATCTAGCACTAAATTGGTGCTAGATTAAATTTTCTTATCTTTACTTTTGCACAAATGATTTAAAAAACACTCTTTGCATAAAGGATTTTTAGCTTTACATGTATAACGCCCAAAAAGCACCATAGCTTGATGAAGATAGTTTAGATTATCTTTAAAAATTTTAGTTAAGTCTTTTTCGGTTTCTTCAGGAGTTTTGGCTTTGCTAAGATTAAGTCTATGCGAAACTCTAAATACATGGGTATCTACAGCCATGCAATTAGCCCCGCACCATTCTATCATCACTACATGTGCAGTTTTTTGTCCTACACCTGCTAGAGTTTTCAAATCTTGCTCGTCCATTGGAATTTCACCATTAAATTGCTCGCAAACTGCTTGAGCCATTTTGATTAAATTTTGTGCTTTATTATTATAAAATGAGCAAGAATTAATCAAAAGTTTTAAAGAAGATAAATTTGCCTTAGCTAAATCTTGCACGCTAGGGTAAGCTTTAAATAAAGCAGGTGTGATGAGATTAACCCTTTTATCAGTACATTGAGCTGAAAGCATAACACAAACTATAAGTTCATAAGCATTACTAAAAACTAATTCTGTTTTTGCTTGTCCAAAATGTTTTAAAAATAATTCTTTAATTTCTAAATTTCTTTTCATAAACTTATTGTATGTTAATCGGCTTTAAATAAAGTTTAGATATAATAAAATCAACAAAACTATTTCAAAGGAAAAACAATGAAAAAAATTTCTTTAGTTGCTGCGACTTTATTAACAGGTTTGAGTTTAAATGCTGCGGTGGTTGCAACCCTTGATGGAAACAATATTAGCGATACAGAAGTAAATGAGTTTTTTGCTCCTATGTTAAGAGGTGCTAAAATCACTGACTTACCAGCTGAACAAAAAAAAGCAATCATTGATCAATATATCATCCAACAACTTGTATTAAAAGACGCTAAAGCTCAAAAAATAGAAAATGATCCTTCATATAAAGAAGAATTAGAGCGTGCTAAAGAAGCTATCATGGTAAATATCTATCAAAAGAAAATTTTTGATTCTATCAAAAATGATGATGCTAAGGCTAAAAAATACTATGAAGCAAATAAAGATAAATTTACTAAACCAGCTCAAGTAAAAGCTAAGCATATTTTGGTAACTAGTGAAAAAGAAGCTAAAGATATTATTGCCGAGCTTAGTAAGTTAAGTGGAAAAGCTTTAAATGATAAATTTGCTCAACTTGCAAAAGAAAAATCAATCGACAAAGGTTCTTCGGCTCAAGGTGGTGATCTTGGATGGTTTGCTGAATCAACTATGGTAAAACCATTTGCTGATGCAGCTTTTTCTATGAAAAAAGGCACTATTTCTAAAACACCAGTAAAAAGTGATTTTGGATATCATATTATTTTAAAAGAAGATGCTAGAGCGAAAAGTACTATGAGTTATAATGAAGTAAAAGCAGGTATTGAAAGCAATATCAAAATGGAAGAATTTAAAGAACTTATGAATAAAAAAGCTCAAGAGCTTCGTCAAAAAGCAAAAGTGGAATATAAATAATGGGTGTATTAGATCTTGTCAAACCAGGTGTTTTAAGTGGCGATGATCTAAATACCGTATATAATTATGCAAAAAAAGAAGGATTTGCTATCCCTGCGGTAAATGTCGTGGGGACAAATTCTATTAATGCGGTTTTAGAAAGTGCTAAAAAAGTTAATTCACCTGTGATTATTCAATTTTCAAATGGTGGAGCTAAATTTGTAGCAGGAAAAGCTTGTCCAAAAGCTGATGTGCTTGGTGCTATAAGTGGTGCAAGACATGTGCATTTAATGGCAAAAGCTTATGGAGTTCCAGTAATTTTACACACAGATCATGCTGCTAGAAAATTACTTCCTTGGATTGATGCTTTGATTGAAGCAAATATTGAGTTTAAAAAAGAAACAGGTAAGCCTTTGTTTAGCTCTCATATGATTGATTTAAGTGAAGAGGATTTAGAAAGTAATCTAGGCACTTGTGAGAATTATTTAAAACAAATGTCTGAGCTTGGAATTTCTTTAGAGCTTGAGCTAGGATGTACGGGTGGTGAAGAAGATGGAGTGGATAATACTAATATTGATAATGCAAAATTATACACTCAGCCTGAAGATGTAGCATTAGCTTATGAGAGACTTTCTAAAATTAGTGATAGATTTTCAATTGCAGCTAGTTTTGGTAATGTACATGGAGTATATAAACCAGGAAATGTGATTTTAAGACCTGAAATTCTTAAAAACTCTCAAAATTATGTAAAAGAAAAATTCAATCTTGGTGATGATAAACCAATCAATTTTGTTTTCCATGGTGGCAGTGGTAGCGATATAGAGGATATCAAAGCAGCACTTAGCTATGGTGTAATTAAGATGAATATTGATACAGATACACAATGGGCTTTTTGGGATGGTGTTAGAGAATATGAGCTTAAAAATAAAGCTTATTTGCAAGGCCAAATTGGTAATCCAGATGGAGAAGATAAGCCAAATAAAAAATATTATGATCCAAGAGTATGGCTTAGAGCGGGCGAAGAGAGTATGATCAAACGCTTAGAATGTGCTTTTAGTGATTTAAATTGTATCGATAGAAACTAAGAGTTTTATAACTCTTAGTTGATTTTCCTGTGAAGATTTTAAATTTTTAGAGTAAAATTAACAAAGGTTTATAAAATGGAAGTTAAAACAACTGATGATTTTTCTGATCTTGTATTGCCTGAGGGAAAAGGTAGTACAGGAATTGTTGCTTATTTAAAGATTATTTTTATCCCTGCTATATTGTATATTTTAGTGCTTTTAGGGTATTTTGGAAAGATTGATTTTAAAGTAGAATTACATAGTGTTGTAATGATAGGGATTATTTTTTTAGTGGCTTTGATCTTTGCTAGACATAGTGCTGATTATGCTTCAAGTATTTTTGAGCAACAAAAAGATGAGTTTAAGCTTATATTAAAACGCTATATTATGAAGCATTTTTTAGTTATAGGTAAAGAAACAAAGTCAAATGCTAGTTTTGATGATTTTGCATATGCTTATGTAAAAGATTTAAGAAATGAAAATTTTGCTTCTGTGGGTGCAGCTATTTTTCCTATGCTTGGTATTTTAGGAACTTTTATAAGTATAGCCATGTCTATGCCAAATTTTAATTCAAGCGACACAGCAGGCTTAGAACAAGAGATTTCAGTTTTATTAAATGGAGTAGGAACAGCCTTTTATGTATCAATTTATGGAATTTTCTTAGCACTTTGGTGGATATTTTTTGAAAAATACGGTAGTAGTAAATTCCAAAAACTTCTAAATCGTCAAAAAAACGCAACAAGCGATTTTTTTTGGTCTAAAGAAGAAATTGATAGAAAATACCTTCAAGAAAGTTTGCAACATTTTGAAAAAATAGGCACGATTTTTGAACATGTAAGCAATGAGGAATTTTTTAAAGAACTAGATAATACAATAGATAGAAAATTCAAAGTTTTTCAAGAACTTGTAAATGCTGAAGAAAAAGCTGTAAGATTAAGCAGTGAGCATGTAAAACAAACTATGAGTGATTTATCTAAAACCCAAAGAGAGCAAAAAGATATTGTTAAAACTTATAGCGAGATTGCAAATGCGGTAAATATGTTAAATTCAAACATAAAAGATTTAACCTTAAGAATTTCAGAGCAATATAATAGACTTTTAGATGTGAGTTCAGATAAGATTGTGCATTTAGATAAAAGTGTGAGTGCTTTAGATGAAAAGGTAAATAATTTTTCAAATAATATTGAAAAATATCAAAATCTTATGCTTGATAATCAAACTAAGCTTTTTGAAGGCTTTAGGGCAAGTATTATAGAGGGTATGCATACTTTTAAAGAAGCTTATGAAGATGAAAAAAATATTGACGAAAAAATTTCACTAATGCAAGAATTTAAAGAAGAAAGCAAAGAATTAGATGAGCAAACCACACAAGTTATTGCAAAGCTTGAAAATCAAAAAGAAGATGAAAAAATAGATGATAAAAAATAATTCTAGCAATGAAGAAAATAATTTTTGGATAGCTTATGCAGATTTAATGGCAGGCTTGCTTTTTATATTTATTTTGCTTATTGGAGCTATAGTTGTTAAGTATGTTTTAACTCAAAGTGATTTACAAATCATAAAAGAAAATTTGCAAAAACAAGAAGAACGCTTAAGAGAGAATAAAGAAGAATTAAATCAAAAAGAAGATATTTTAAAAAGTCTTAGCCAAAAATTAAGTAATACCTCAAGTACGCTTGATAATATCAGCAAACAAAAACAAGCTTTAGAAGCTAATATTACTAAACTTAATCAAGATTTAAATTCAAGTTTAGATGAAAAAGATCAGCAAATTTTTGCTTTACTTGAAAGATTAAATAAAAAAGATGAGGAAATCAAAGAATTAGAGCGTAATTTTGATGAGGCGAAAAGCAAAATCAAAGAACTAGGATTAATCAAAGAAAATACTATCAAAAATCTTCAAGCAAAATTTGATACTAATATTACCTTAGATTCTAATACAGGCGCGATAGTTTTACCTTCTGAAGTGCTTTTTGATATAAATTCTTTTACTCTAAAAGCTCAAGCAAAAGAGAATTTAAAGGCAATTTTAACACAGTATTTTGACAATATCTTAAAAGATGAAAATATCTTAAATAGTATAGAAAATATAGTCATAGAAGGGCATACGGATAGTGCAGGCTCTTATATATATAATCTTGATTTATCACAAAAAAGAGCTTATGCTGTGATGAGTTTTATACACTCATTTTACAAAGATCCAAGATTGCAAAAACTTTTAATGGCAAGTGGTAGATCTTATTCTGATGTGATTATGAAAGATGGTAAAGAAGACAAAGAGGCAAGTCGTAGAATAGAGATTAAGTTTAATATCAATACAAATAATGCTTTAGAAAAGGTTGAAAAATACCTTGATAGCAAGTAGAATTGATGTTTTAAAATACAAAGATTTTGAATTTTTACTCAAAAGAGATGATTTATTAGGTTATATTAATGGAAATAAGGCTAGAAAACTAGCCTTTTTTGAAAAAAATAAACATTTATTTAAAAAAGGACAAAGATTTATTTCTTTTGGCTCCTCTCAAAGTAATGCTTTAGTTGCTTTAGCTAAGTTTTGTTACGAAAATGATTTTTTGCTTATTTTTGTTTGTGAAAAAATGAGTTCTTTTTTAAAAGAAAATCCCCATGGAAATTTAGAATTTGCATTAAAACACAATGTGGAGTTGATAGAAAATATAAATTATCCCACAAGAAGACTGCAAGCTTTAGCCTTGAAAAAAGATGATGATATTTTTATAGAAGAGGGTGCGGCTATAAAAGAAGCTGAATTTGGATACCAGCAACTAGCCTTAGAGCTTAGTGAGCAGTTAAGTGAAAATGTAAGTATTTTTTTACCTTCAGGTACAGGAACTTCTGCGGCTTTTTTGGCTAAACATAGTAAATTTAAAGTTTTTACATGTGCTTGTGTGGGCGATAGTGCATATTTAAAAGAGCAAATTTTAAGCTTAGAGCCAAATTATGATTTTGGTAATTTAACCATATTAAATTCACCTAAAAAATATCATTTTGCTAAGCCTTATTTAGAATTTTATGAGCTTTATAAGGATTTAAAAAAAGAATGTGGAGTGGAGTTTGATTTGCTTTATGATATGGTGGGTTTTAAAACTTTATTAGCTCATAAAGAGCAATTTGGTAGAAAAATCTTATATATCCATCAAGGAGGCCTTGAAGGAAATATAAGCATGTTAAAGCGTTATGAGTATAAATTAAAAAATTCCAAAATAAAAAATCACTAAAATAATCAAAGGTATAATAAATTTAACATAATAATACCATAGTTTAAAAATACTTCCTTTTAGGATATTTTGATTGGAAAGTTCATAAATAGCATCTTTTTTAAGCACCCAACCTACATAAATACAACAAAAAAATGCGGTTAAAACAAAGAATATATTTCCACTAATAAAATCAAAGCTATCAAAAATATTTTTTCCCTTGATGATAGTAATATCTCTTAAAGGACCATAAGTAAGTATGCATGGTAAATTTCCCAAAACAAAAATACTTCCAAGTGTTAGATTGATAGCAGTATTTTTAGCTAGTTTAAATTTTTCCTCCAAAACACTAATGATTACTTGATAAATTGGCAAGCTTGTAGTAAGTGCAGCGATGATTAAAAGTAAAAAGAAAAACACGCAAATTATACTTCCAAAAGGTATATGTGAAAATGCAACAGGTAGGGTTTTAAAAACCAAAGATGGCCCACTATCAGGGGTTAAACCTACGCTAAATAAAGCTGGGAAAATCATAAATCCAGCAAGCACTGCTATGAGAGTGTTTAAAATTCCTGTATAAACAGAAGTTTTGATTAAATTCTCATTTTTCTTAAGGTGAGATGATAAGGTTATCATTACACCAAAACCCAAAGATAAGGCAAAAAATACTTGCCCTAAAACATCTATAAACAATTTGGGAGTGATTTTAGAAAGATTAGGAGTAAGGTAAAATTTCACACCCTCGCTTGCTCCTTCGAGAGTTAAATTGCGCGCAACAACAACCAAAAGACAGATAAATAAAAATGGCATAAGGTATTTTACTGACTTTTCTATGCCATCAATCACACCTTTTTTTAAGATAATCCAATTAATTATCACAAATATAGTAGTAAAAATTCCTATTAATAAAGGATTATTTTCTATAGTAGAGCTATAAAATTCGCTTGTATATTGAGCGTTAATGGGACTTGAAAGATTAAAATCGCCTATGATAATTTTAAAAATATAAGCTAAAACCCATCCGCCTATTACCATATAATAAGCCATGATTCCAAAACTTCCCAAAAGTCCCATATAGCCAACACCTTGCCAAGAATTAGATATTTTAACTCCATCGCTTGTTTTTCCGCCAAAAGCATCGACTGAATTTAGCATTCTGCGTCTTCCTATGACATTTTCGACCAAAATCACAGGAATTCCTATAAAAATCATAGCTATACAAAATGCCAAAACATAAGCACCGCCTCCATTTTCACCCACTAAATATGGAAAACGCCAAGTGGCTCCAAAACCAATAGTCGCTCCTGCTACTGTAAGGATATAAGTTAGCGTATTGCTCCAAGTTTGTCTTTGCATGCTTTTTCCTTGTTAAATTTAAATAAAAAATATTTTAAGATAAAAAATAATACCATTATGCCAAATTTTTATTTATTTTTTTATCAAATTAAAGGAAAATCCATGCAAAAAAAGAAAATTTTGTTTTTAGGTGCAGGATATGCTACTTTATCGGTTATAAAAGCCTTACCTGATGAGTTTTTTGAAAAAGCACAAGTGAGTTTGATTAATAACAATTCTTATCATTATCATACTATTTTACTACACAAAGTAGCTTCAAATGAAGATATTTATAGTTCAAAATATGATCTTTTACCTTTATTAAATCCAAAAATCAACTTTATCCAAGATGAAGTTTTAAAAATTTCTAAAGACAAAGTTTTTACTAAAAATAATGAATTTGACTTTGATATTTTAGTATGTGGGCTTGGTTTTGCGAAGGAAACTTTTGGTATTAAAGGTATGCAAGAATATGCTTTGAGTATAGATAATTATGAAAATGCTTTAAAAATTAATGAAATAATATATGAGAAAATAAAAAATTACAAAACCACCCAAAATGAAGATGATTTAAAAATCGCAGTTTGTGGTGGGGGTTTAAGTGGGGTTGAATTTGTAGCTTCTTTAGCTAAAGAGCTTAAAATATTTTGTCAAAAAGAGCAAATTTCTTATGAGAAATTAGAACTCTCTATTATTGAAGCTATGGATCAAATTTTACCTATGTTTGATAAAAGTTTGGCTCTAAAAACAAAGCAAAGACTAGAAGCACTTGGTGTGAAAGTATATGAAAAATCTAAAATTATAGAATGTGAAAAAAATGGTATAAGGCTTGATGGGGGAGAATTTATTAAAGCTAATACTATCATTTGGACTGCAGGAGTTAGAGGTAATAGCGTTATAGAAAATAGCTCAGATTTTCCAAGCACAAGATCGCGTATAGAAGTAGATGCTTTTATGCATCCATTAAATGTTGAAAATTCATCAAAATACTTTTTTATAGGCGATAATAGTTTATTTAAAAACCCTAAAACTAACACTCCATATCCTCCAACAGCCCAGCTTGCATTAAGAGAAGGAGCTTATGTGGCTAAAGCTTTAATGGCTATGATTGATGAGAAAGATTTTAAACAAGAATTTTCTTTTGTGAGTGGAAATACCGTTTGTTCAATAGGAAGAGATTATGCAGTTGGCACGGTTTTACATAAACCAATTAGTGGTCTTTTGGCAATAAAACTTAAAATTTTTATAGAAAAACTATGGCAATATCAGCTTGAAGGATTGAAAGGTTTTTTGAAATAAAATTAATTTTAAATAGAGTCTTTTTAAGGAACTCTATTTAAAAATTCATTTGCATCTACATAGCCTATAACGCGTCCTTTTTCTTCACTTTTGTTAAAAAATATCATCACAGGAGGCCCAAAAACTCCAAATTCTTTCATAAGAGCTAAATCTTCTTGGCTATTATGTGTTACATCTGCTTTTAAAAGTGTGTAATTAGCAAGTAAATTTTGTACTTTAGCATCTGTAAAAGTATATTCTTCTAAGAGCTTGCAGTTTTCACACCAAGCGGCTGTAAATTCAAGCATAACAGGTTTGGTAGAATTTTGTAATTCTTGCTCAAGCTCTTTTAAATTTTTAATGGTTTTAAAACTTAAACTAGGGCTATTTTCTTTTGAAGTAAGGTTAAACTCAAGAGGTTTTAGTAAGCTTTTTGAACCCATTGAGCCGCCTAAAATTAGGCTTAAACTATAAGCTAAAATTAAAATCATACTTGCTTTTTTAAATTTATCAAAATTAGTTTTAGCTTCATCAAATAAACCCATAAAACTAACAAAAAATACCCCTATAATTCCATAAAGTATCAAAATGATATTTACACTAAGTATTCTTTCTAGCATCCAAACTGCCATAATGAGCATGATAAAACCAAAGAAAATCTTTATCTTAAGCATCCAAGCCCCACTTTTTAAAAGATTTCCTCCAAGACCTATTAAAAGTAAAGGCATGCCCATACCAAAACTCATCACAAATAAAGAAAGTCCTCCTAAAAATACATCGCCACTATTAGTAATATAAAGCAAAGCCCCTGCTAAAGGTGCAGCCACGCAAGGTCCTACAATAAGAGCTGATAAAAAGCCCATGATAGCTATACCAAAAACCCCGTTTTTGCCTTCTATTTTTTTATTGATAAAATTTTGAAATTTAAGTGGCAGTTGTAATTCATAAAAGCCAAACATAGAAAGTGAGAGCAATACAAAAATACCTGCAAAAGTAATGATAATCCAAGGTTGTTGTAATAAACCTTGCACATTAGCTCCTGCAAGGCCCACTAAAGCACCTGCTATAGCATAAGCTAAAGACATAAAAAAGACATAGATAAAAGATAAATAAAAGCTATGTTTTTTAGATGGTTTGTCTTTGAGTTTCATTGCGATTAATGATGAAAGAATAGGTATCATTGGTAAAATACAAGGAGTAAGTGCTAATAATAAGCCATAACCAAAAAAAGTTAAAAGTGTGATAAATATATTTTGTGTGCTTAAATCATTAGCAATTTGCTCATCTTCGTTTTGCTTTTTAAATTGATCTTTAGTGGATTTTATAGTATAAATTCCATTTTGTTTATTAAGTTCATAATTTACATATACAGGACGATAGCATAAACCTTCTTCTGAGCAACCTTGATAAGCTAGGGAAAGTTTTGCTTTGTTATTTTTAACAAAATCATCTAATAATAATTGAGGTATGAAAAGTTCAAGTTGGCTAAAGATTACTTCTTTGTTTTCTCTAGTTTGAGTTTGTGGGAAATTTAATAAAGAAGTAATGTCATTAGAGTCTAATTCTACTTTGATTTGATCTTTGTAAAGATAAATTCTATCTGCAAGATTGATTTTTAAAAAAATTCCTTGATTGTTGCTATGGGTATTGAGTTTAAAAGCTTCATTGAGTGATAATACTCCATTATTAGCAAAAGATAAATTGAAAAAAATAAAAAATACCGCTAAAAAACGCATTTTTCTCCTTGAAATTGAAAATTAAATTTGTTTTATTTTACTTATTTGTGGTAAATTTAAGTTAATAATTATCCTAAATTAAGGAGTTTGTTGTGGATAAGGATAAATTTACTCTTATTAAAGTGAAAAAATCAACACTTGAGTATGAAAGCGAGCTTAGAAGATTACAAATTGAGCTTTTAAAATTTCAAAATCATGTCAAAGATAAAGGATTAAAAGTTTTGATTTTAATTGAAGGGCGTGATGCAGCAGGAAAAGGTGGTGCTATTAAAAGATTAATTGAACATTTAAATCCTAGAGGTTGTCGTGTGGTAGCACTTGAAAAACCAAGTGATGTGGAAAGAACTCAGTGGTATTTTCAGCGTTATGTGACACATTTGCCTGCAGCAGGAGAGATAGTAATTTTTGATAGATCTTGGTATAATAGAGCGGGGGTGGAACCTGTGATGGGTTTTTGTACTCCAAATGAGCATAAAAAATTCTTGCGCGAGGTGTCTTCTTTTGAAGAAATGCTACTTGATAGTGGAATTTTGTTTTTTAAATTTTATTTTTCAGTTTCCAAACAAGAGCAAAAAAGGCGTTTTGAGCAAAGGAGAACAGATCCGCTAAAACAATACAAACTTTCTGTTGTTGATGAAAAATCACAAGAATTATGGGATAAATACACTCTAGCCAAATATTCTATGCTTTTAGCTTCTAATACACCAAAATGTCCTTGGGTGATCATTAATTCAGATAGTAAAAAGAAAGCAAGGATAAATTTATTTAAATATCTACTTAATTCTTTAGAGTATCCAAATAAAATTAAAAATAAGTATTTTAAATATGATAAAAAATTAGTCCGTAGCGGTGAGGAAGAAATTCGTAAGATGGAACTTAGTTTAAATGATGAAAAACTTAAAAAATTTGATAAAAAATAAAGGCTAGAATTGAATCATCTTTTTATAGTGCGTAATAAATTTAATGAGCATAAAAAAATCAGTCCAAAGGTGTTTGCGGTTAATGCCTTTTTGCTAGCATTTTTATTGTTTTTATTTTTTTATTTATCTTTTTTAAGTGCTAGTTATAATTTTGATTTTATGGCAATTTATGAGTATAAAGACAAAATGATACAAGGTTTTTTTACAAGTTTTTTTATTAGTGTTTTGTCTTTGATTGTAGGTGTGATTTTTGCTTTGATTTTGTGTTATATGAGTCTTTGTAAAATCGTGCTTTTTAATATGTTTGCAAGAGTTTTTATAGAGCTTATTAGAGGCACACCTTTGCTAGTGCAAATTTTATTGATTTATTATATTTTTGCAGATAATTTGGGGCTTGATAATCGCTATGTTTGTGGAGTTTTGATTTTAGCTTTATTTGCTAGTGCTTATATTTGTGAAATATTTAGAGCAGGGATTTTAAGTGTTGATAAAATGCAATATGAAAGTGCTAAGGCTTTGGGTTTGAGTGAGTTTGAAATTTATAAAAGTGTGATTTTTCCTCAAGCTTTAAAAAATATCTTAGCACCACTAAGTGGACAACTTAGTAATTTGATCAAAGATAGCTCTCTTTTAAGCGTTATAGCTATTTCAGAATTAACTCAAAATGCTCAAGAAATTAATGCTTTTACCTTTTCTACTTTAGAAATTTATATTCCCTTAGCGCTTTGTTATTTGGTTTTAACTTTACCTATTTCTATGTTTTCAAGAAAGCTTGAAAAGAGTTTTTCTTAAAAGAAAAACTCAAGCTTTTGTTCTTTGAAAACTTCTTGCATATCTTTGAGATATTTTTGACTTAGTTTATCAAAAAGACCATTTTTTTTAGATTTTAAAATAAACTCATTGAGCTCTTCTTTTAATTTGGTATTGTTTTTATTTAAAGCCATGGCCCATTGCTCAGGTGTTTTTTCAAAAGGGGTAAAAATAGCTTTTGTTTGCTCAGGATGTTTTTTCCATGCTTTATAAATACTCATTTGATCATAAATAAAAGCATCAGCTTTTGCTTGAATGACTTCTAAAATAGCTGCATTTTCTTTATCAAATACTAGGATTTTTGCATTTTTAAGATTTTTTTGAGCATATAAATGCGCACTTGAACCTCTTTTTAAAGCAAGGATTTTCCCTTTTTGATTTAAATCTTCTATGGAATTAATATTTGATTCTTTAGCGCTTAATATCGCTAAATTTGCCTTAGCATAAGGCAAGGTAAAATCTATTACTTTTTTTCTTTGCTCGCTTATACTCATAGAAGACATGATGAGATCTATTTTTTGAGTTCTTAAAGCAGGTATAAGTCCATCCCAAGCTATATTTTGAATTTTTAAATCATAGTTTTTTTCCTTAGCAAAGGCTTGTAAAAACTCTACACTAATACCACTTGGATTGCCTTTAGTATCACTCATTTCAAAAGGAGGGTAGGCCAGTTCCATACCTACGATTAATTCTTTTGCATGAAGTGTAAAAAATAAGCTTAGTAAAAAAAGTATTTTTTTCATTTTTTAACTCCAAATTTAGCCAAAGCCCTCTCATAATCTTCTTTTGTATCTATACCTATGCTTTGACTTTGTATTTTTAACATTTTGATTTTTTTGCCATTTTCTAAGGCTCTTAATTGTTCTAATTTTTCACATTCTTCCAAAGCTGAGTTTTTCAAAGTACAAAATTCTTGTAAATTTTTAACCCTATATGCATAAATTCCAAGGTGGGTTTTAAAATTTTGTTTATAATTTGCCCTTTCATAAGGAATTTTAGATCTTGAAAAATATAAAGCATAATCATTACTATCAGTAACTACTTTAACCAAATTTGGATCATCGCAAGCTTTTGCATCTACTTCTTTGTAGCAACTACTCATAAAACAAAGCTCATCTTCAAAAGCTTTTTGGCTAAATTCTTTAAAATCTTTAATATTTTGTGTTTCTATAAAAGGCTCATCAGCTTGGACATTAATAATTAGCTCATTTTCATTTAGTTTTAAAATTTGACAAGCTTCGTTGATTCTATCAGTGCCACTTTCATGATTTTTGCTTGTTAAAACTGCTTTTATATTGTGTTTTTGTGCTATTTTTAAAACCTCTTCATCATCAAGTGCCACATACACTTCATCAACTTCTTGCATTTTTTTAGCTGTATAAATAAACATAGGTAAATTATCAATCTCACATAAAATTTTATTTTCAAAACGACTTGATTTTAATCTTGCTGGTATGATTATCATTGTTTTATCCATTCTATAATAGTTTGTTTTAGATTTTTGAGTTTGCAAACTTGATTTTGTTTTTGAGTGCTTGTAAATAAGCTTGCAATATTTGGATGAATTTCTTGCTTAAATTCTTTTGCAAGTTCTTGCATACAAGCTTGTTCATCTTGACATTCTTTGTTATAAATTGCTTGATACATACTTGGGGTAAATTTACTCCATTGTGCTGTGGAAGTGATGAGTGTCGTGGTGTTAGAATCAAGCATTTTAAAGCAAGTGCAAGTGTGAGGATCTAAAAGTCCTAAGTGGCTGTATTGTTTGATATATTGCATGCACTCATTATCATTGCAAAAATCAGCTTCAAAGTCTTCTTGTAAAAGCTCTAGTTCTTTTTGGCTAAGCTCATAATATTTTTCATTCTTTAAAGCTTGCATTAACTCTTTGGTGCGTTCATCTTTGAATTTATCAAAAAGCAATCTTTCTATATTTGATGATATGAGTATATCCATAGCAGGGGAAATAGTCTTTTGTAAGTTTTTATTTCTTAAATCATATTTGCCTGTATTAAAAAACTCACTTAAGATATTGTTTGAATTGGAAGCAATTTTAATTTTACCTATATTTGCTCCCATTTTTTTAGCATAATAAGCCCCTAAAGCATCGCCAAAATTTCCACTTGGAATGATGATATCAATTGTTTTATCAATTTTCAAACTAGCATAATAATGATAGATGATTTGAAAAAGTATTCTTCCAAAATTAACTGAATTTGCAGCACTTAGACTTAACTTTTCTTCTTTTAAAGTATTTTTAAAATCTTCATCATTTAAAAGTGTTTTTAGAGCATTTTGCGCATCATCAAAATTACCTTCAATGGCTATGGATTTTAAATTGCTTGCATTTGAGTGTGTCATTTGTAAAGCTTGAGTTTTGCTTGTGCCTTCATTTGGGTAAATGCAAACTACTTTTATGCCTTTTTTATTTTCAAAGCTTTTTAGCGTAGCAGGCCCTGTATCGCCACTTGTAGCACACATGATTAAAAAATCATCATCTTTTTTTAAGTATTCTAAAAGCACGCCAAAAGGCTGCAATGCCATGTCTTTAAAAGCTCTTGTTGGCCCATGAAATAATTCATTAATATAAAGCTTATCATTAATTTTTCTTAAATTAATAGGGCAGGTTTTATCATCAAAACTCTCATAAGTTTTCAAAGCTTTTTCAAAAACTTCAGGCTCTAAATCAAAATCAAAAGCTGCGATGATTTTTAAGGCTAATTCTTTGTAGTTTAAATTTTTTAAAGCTTCATTATCAAGCTTTGGTAGATTAAGTGGTGCATATAAAGCATTATTAGGTGCACTAGGGCTAAGTAAGGCCTTTGAAAAGCTTACTTGGTGATTTTTATCTTGGGTTGAGTGTAGTAACATTTTTTTCCTTGTTGTTAAATTTATCAATATAATCTTGTAAAATTTGCTTAAAGCTGTCTT
This sequence comes from Campylobacter sp. IFREMER_LSEM_CL1846, assembly GCF_025772105.1. Lineage (NCBI taxonomy): Bacteria > Pseudomonadati > Campylobacterota > Epsilonproteobacteria > Campylobacterales > Campylobacteraceae > Campylobacter > Campylobacter sp. IFREMER_LSEM_CL1846. The sequence goes on from NZ_JAKMRM010000001.1 coordinate 186,706, forward strand.
TTAAAATAATATCAAGATGAATTAATTCTGTTTTAAAGCCAAAATCTTTTACCTTGACATAGTCTTTAAAGGTTAGCATTAAGGTATCACAATTGTGTTTTTTTAAAAGTTTTTCTAATTCTTCTTTTTGAAAAGTGTAATGATCAGCAAAAAAATAACAAGCCCTAGCTTTGATAAAATGCTCATATAATCTAAAAGGCTTTGCAATAGAGCTTATTAAAATAGCTTTTTGATTTTCTTTTACATGAGAATAACGCACAAAATCTTCATTTTCTTTAGCTATAAAATCAGCCCTTTTAGTAAAAGATTTTGGCAAACGATAAGCCCCACTAGGTAGGGTAAAATCAAAAAAAGGCTCATCTTTGCTTTGTAATAAAATATTAAGTTTTTTAATATGAAATTTAGAAAAAGCATCGTCTAAAAGTATGATTTTTGCTCCAAGTTCGATAGCTTTTTGTATGCCTTTAACTCTATCTTCACTTACTATCACTCCGCTAATATGCTTTGTAAGTGCATACTCCATAGCTTCATCGCCACTTTCTTTAATGCTGCATAAAATTTTATCTTTGTGTTTAACGATGATTAAGCCTTTACTTTGTCTTTTATAGCCTCTTAAGATGATAAAACAATTTTCAAATTCAGCAGCTATGGCTTTACAAATGGGAGTTTTTCCATTGCCTCCTAGGGTTAGATTGCCTATGCTTATAATGGGTAAATTAAAATCAAGTTCTTTTTTAAATTTAGTATTTAAAATAGCTATAATCATATATAAAAAGCTAAAAGGTAAAAGCAAAAAGGCTAGAATTTTTTGCAAAAAATTAGGTTTAAAAAAATACCGATCAAGCCAAGTCATATGTATTCTTTAATGTTGTTGGAAGTTTTCTTTTAAAGGCATTATTTTGCATACGCTCTAAGACTAAATTTTTTAAATTTTCATCAAAATTTTCCAAACTTTGATTATTTTCTAAAGCTTTTAAAACTTCATCTAAAACTTCATATTTATAGCCAAGATCTTTTTCATCGCTTTGATTTGGCCAAAGATCAGCACTAGGGGCTTTTTGTATGAAATTTTCATGTACACCTATAAATTTAGCAAGCTCGAAAACTTCACTTTTATAAAGTGTAGCTAAAGGATTAAAAGCACAAGCTAAATCCCCATAAATAGTTCCATAACCAAGCATAAGTTCACTTTTATTAGAAGTGCCTACCACTAAAGCATTATGCAAGGCTGAATAATCATAAAGCAAGCTCATACGCACTCTTGCAGCTAAATTTCCAAAGCGTAAAGGGTTTAAGTCTTGACAAATTTTTTCATAAGCACAAAGTACTTCATCAATATAAATGATCTTGTGATGAATTTGCAAATGATCACATAGCATTAACGCATCATCTAAATTTTCTTTTTTAGAATGTTTTGTAGGCATTAAAAGCACAAAAAGTTTTTCACCTACTGCTTTTTTGCAAAGATGAGCTACTAAAGCTGAATCTATTCCACCGCTTAAACCTAAGATGAGATTTTTATCTCTTGCTTGTTCTTTTATAAAATTGATCAATAATTCTTGTAATTTTGTATAATTCATAAAAAATCTTTAAATATTAATTTTTTAAAATTATATTTGATTTAGTTAAAAGGAAGTTTATATGCGTATTTTGAAACAACCATGTGGAATGTATGAAACAAATTGTTATATTATAGATCATAATAACAAGCAAATTATCATCGATCCAGGAGAAAATGCTTATAAGTTTATCAAAGAAAATACAAGCAAACCTTTAGCTATTTTAAATACCCATGGTCATTATGATCATGTTTATGATAATGCTAAAGTTAAAATGGCTTATGAAATTCCAATTTTTATCCATAAAGATGATGCTTTTATGCTAAAAGATCCTTTTAATTATGGTTTTGAGCATTCAAGTGCTGATGTATTGATAGAAAATGAAAATGAATTTAGTATAGATGAGTTTAAGTTTAAATTTCATTATTTCCCAGGGCATACTCCAGGGTGTTGTATGATAGAACTTGTGGGCGAAGATGTGTTTTTTAGTGGGGATTTTTTATTTTATCGTAGTATTGGTAGGTGGGATTTTCCTTACTCAGATGCAACTAAGATGAAAGAGAGTTTGCTTAAAGTTTTAGCTTATGAAAAAGATTTTAAGCTTTTTCCAGGGCATGGAGAAGAAAGTTCTTTAAGAGAAGAGCAAAGTGCAATTCCTGCTTGGTTAAGGTATTTTCATTAATGGATAAGGTTTTATATTTTTTAAGTTTTTTACTGATTTTAAGTGCGATTTTGAGTTTTTTTAAACCCAAAGAAACAAAAAAGAAATTTTTTCACAAATGTCCATGTTTTAGAGCAGTAGAAAATGGTTTAATGAGTAGAATTTGCATTTATGTAGGAAGTTTTGGTTTTATGTATTCTGTGCTTTATATTGGTTTTGGAGTGTATGATAAAAAGCTTTTTATGATTTTGCTTTTATCTTTTGCGATATGGTATTTTGCTTGGGTTTTAAAAAAAGAATAGCTAGAATTAGCTATTCTTAAAAATTATTTTGTATTAATATATAAAGGTTCAAAAGGACCATAACGATGTTGCTCTATACTAAATTTATCATGTTTAGCATAAGGTTTTACATCCATATCTGCAGGTTTTACATCACGATCTGGAAAGTCTTTATTTCTATTCTTTTTAATAGGTCTTGGTTGAGAATTAATATAAGCTGCCACATCATAAGCTTGTTCTAGAGTTAAGGTTGCATCATCTTTTGGCATATTTGCTTTGATATAACTTGCAGCTTTGATAAGTCTATACATGCCAGCACCTGTGTTGTAACTATCATTTCCCCATAAAGCAGGATATATGTAATAACTCATACTAGGATTATTACTTTTTGTTCCCTCTCCATTTTCTCCATGGCAGGCTACGCACTTATTTTGATAAATTTCTTTACCTTTTTTAGGATCTGCTGCTCTTTTTAAAAAGGATATTTTAGGTAATCCTTGTCCTTGTGTTTTTGCTCCTACTTCTATACCTTGAGAAATATAATGCATATAAGCAAGTATGGCTTTCATTTGAGGAGAGTTGTTTGGAAGCCTTTTACCATTCATGGATCTTTCCATACAGCCATTAATTCTATCTTCTAGAGTGATTATTTTATCCGCTCTTGCATTATATTGTGGAAAGCGTGCATAAATTCCTACAAAACCTGATTGATTTTTTATAGTTCCAGCATTAGCATGACAGCTTGAGCAAGAAAGATTGTTACCTGCATAACGATTTTTAGGATTTTTTGCTTGAGGTCCTATATAGCTTGTGGTGTAATTTAAAATTTTATTACCCAAAATGACTGCTTGAGTATAAGGTGAATTTGGAAGCTTATCTTCAATGATAATACCATTTTCTATAGTATTTGGGACTTTCCATTGTGCACTTTGTAAATGGATACCTGTTTGCTTTTTTGCTTGAAGTTTTGCTTGATCAATGGCAAAAGCAGAACTCATTAAAAAAGATAAAGATAAGACAGAATATACAATTTTTTTCATTTTACCTCCTTGAACTTGTCTTATTTTCATCTTATAACTTGAAATTTAAAAAAATATTAAATATTTTTAATGTAAAAGTATCTTTAAATACTACTATGCCGTTTTTAAAGATAAAAATGATATTATTAATATTTTTTAGAATATGTAATTAATGTTACCTTTTTATACATTTTATCAAAGGAAATTATCAATGAGAAAAAGCATAGCAGAATGGGAAAAACAGGAACTACTTTTACTTTCATTACCCCATAAAAATAGCGATTGGAGCCTTTATTTAGAGGAAATTATGCAAAGCTATGAGGAATTTATTAAAGCTGTGGCAAATTTTCAAAAAGTTTTACTTATTGTTCCAAGTGAAAAAGATTTTCAAAGATTTAAACATATAAAAAATGTAGATTTTTTTAAATGTGATACTAATGATACTTGGATTAGAGATTTTGGTGCAATTGATGTGCGTGAAGATGATAAAATTATAGGGCTTGATTTTATTTTTAATGCTTGGGGTGATAAATTTCAAAGCACTTTAGATAATGCGGTAAATTCAAAGCTTTTTGCACAAAAATTATCTGGAAAATTAGAAAAAATTGATTTTATTTTAGAAGGTGGGAGTATTGATTTTAACGGGCAAGGAGTAATGCTTACAACGAGTGCTTGTTTGTTAAATGAAAATAGAAATTCACATTTAAATAAAGAGCAAATTGAAGCTAAGTTAAAAGAAATTTTTGGCTTAAATCAAATTATATGGTTAAATCATGGTTATATAAAAGGCGATGATACTGATCATCATATAGATACTCTAGCAAGATTTATCAATGAAAAAACCATTGCTTATTGTGTGTGTAAAGATGAAAATGATGAGCATTACGCACCTTTAAAGGCTATGGAAGATGAGCTGAAAAAAACAGGATTTGATTTATTAGAGCTTCCTTTACCTAAGCCTTTGTATTTTGAAGGTAAAAGGCTTGGTGCTACTTATGTAAATTTTGTTTTTGTTAATGGTGGTTTGATAGTGCCAACTTATAATGATGAAAATGATGCTTTGGTATTAGAAAATTTACAAAAAGCATGCAAAGATAGAAAAGTAGTAGGGGTTGATGCAAGGGTGTTTTTAAGACAAAATGGTTCTTTGCATTGTTCTTGTCAAAACCGCTATGAAGGTCAAAGATGAATTTACAAAAAAGCGCAACTATCATTGCAAGTGTATGTGCTATTTTTTTAGCTATTATAAAATTTGCAGTAGGATTAGCTTCGGGTTCTGTTGCAGTACTTTCTAGTGCGATTGATTCTTTGCTTGATTGTGTGATTTCGGGTTTAAATTTTTTAGCTTTGAAAAAAAGTTCTCAAGGCTCTAGCAAGGAATATAATTTTGGCCTTAGTAAAATTGAAGCTTTAATGGGGCTTTTTGAAGGTCTTGTTATTAGTGGGATTGGGGTTTATATTTTTTATGAGAGTGTTTTGAAAATTCACAATCAAGAAAGTGTAGAAAAACTTGATCTTGGAATTTTTGTCATGGCTTTTGCTATGGCTGTGACTTTGTGTTTGGTGGTTTTTTTAAATTATGTTGCTAAAAAAACAAAAAGCTTGATTATAAAAGCTGATAGCTTACACTATAAAATAGATTTCTTGACTAATGCTTTAACGCTTTTAGCACTTGTGATTATAGCTTTTACAAATTATCATTTTATTGATGGATTATTTGGCATAGCTATAAGTTTATATACGATTTTTTCAGCTTTTAAAATCATTAAGGAAAGTTCTAAAATTTTATTAGATGTAGCTATTGATAAAGAACAAGTTGAAGTGATTAAACAAATTATAAGTACAAATAAAGAAGTCAAAAGCTTTCATCATTTAAAAACTAGAAAAAGTCCTGATATACTTTATGTTAGTGTGCATTTAGTTTTTGAACCTACAATATCACTTTTAAAAGCTCATGAGATTGGTGATGAGATTGAAGATAGTATAAGAGAACATTTTAAAGATGATTTTTGGAATATCCATATACATTTAGATCCTTATGATGATTCAGAAGAAGAAAGGAGTAAAAATGAAATTAGCGCTCATTCAGCAAGAATTTAAACAAAATAAAGAAAAAACTATAGAAAAAACATGCGAACTTATTAAACAAGCAGCAAAAGAAAAGGCTGAGCTTGTGTGTTTGCAAGAGCTTCATCAAACGCAGTATTTTTGTCAAAGTGAAAATGCAAACTTTTTTGATTTGGCAAATGACTATGAAGAGGATGTTAAATTTTGGTCTAATGTAGCTAGGGAAAATAAAGTTGTTTTAGTAACTTCTTTATTTGAAAAAAGAAGTGCAGGGCTTTATCATAATACTAGTGTGGTATTTGAAAAAGATGGCTCCATAGCAGGCAAATACCGCAAAATGCATATTCCTGATGATCCTTGTTTTTATGAAAAATTTTATTTTACTCCAGGTGATTTGGGTTTTGAGCCTATACAAACAAGTGTTGGAAAGCTTGGGGTTTTAATATGCTGGGATCAATGGTATCCTGAAGCTGCTAGGTTAATGGCTTTAAAGGGAGCTCAAATTTTAATTTATCCTACTGCTATAGGTTGGTTTGATAAGGATGAAAAAGAAGAAAAACAAAGACAGCTTGAAGCTTGGATAGGCGTTCAAAGAGGTCATGCTATAGCTAATGGCTTACCTGTAGTAGCTATTAATAGAGTGGGTTTTGAAAAAGATGAAAGCGGTGTGGAAGAAGGTATAAGATTTTGGGGGAATTCTTTTGTTTTTGGGGCTCAAGGTGAAGAGCTTTTTAGGGCTGATGATAAACAAGAGCTTTGTAAAATCGTTGAAATTGATATGCAAAGATGTGAAAATGTGCGTAGATGGTGGCCATTTTTACGCGATAGACGCATAGAATATTTTCATGAATTAAATAAAAGATTTATCGACTAAAAGGAGAAAAATGAAAAAAGTTTTAGTGCCTTTGGCAAAAGGTTTTGAAGAGGCTGAATTTATAGGTATAGCTGATGTTTTAAAAAGAGCAGGGGAGGCTAGTGGAAATTTAGAAGTAATTATTGCTTCGCTAGATGATGAGTTTTTAGTGCAGGGAGCTAATGGAATTAGCATAAGGGCTGATGTGAGTTTGACTAGTGTTGATCAAGAAAATTTAGATGCAATCGCTTTGGCAGGTGGATTTGAAGGTATGATGAATTTAAAAAACAATTCACTTATCATAAAAATCATACAAGATTTACATGCTAAGAAAAAAATCGTAGCTGCTATTTGTGCTTCACCTATGGTATTGGCAAAAGCAGGGGTGATTAATGGCGAGTTTTCTTGCTATCCTGGTTGTGAAGTGGGTATTGAAGGTATAAGAGTAAATAAAGCAGTTGTAGTAAATGAAAATGTCATCACAGCAGCTGGGCCTGCTACGGCTATTTTATTTGGTTTAGAGCTTGCTAAACATTTATGCTCAGAAGAAATTTATCAAAAACTTTATGAAGGTATGCTTGTTCCTTTAACAAAATAAACCCTCGCTGATGAGGGTTTAGCTTACATTTGTTTCATAAGCTTGGTAATTTCACCCTCATGAGGAAATCTATCTACTTCACAATTAAACAAGTCTTTTTTAGAGTAAATGATTTTACCATCTACTTCTACTATAAAATGACCGCCACCTTTTTCTATGGTAGAAATTTGTGCATCTTTGAATTCATTTTGTATTTCTTCTGCAACCCTTGCAGCTTGTGGTTTGTAATTTCAAAGATTACAATAATAAATTTTTACTTCCATTTTTTACTCCTTTTTTGAAAGTAAGCTATTATACATTTTTTATGCTTGTAAGTTTTAAATTTAAGGTTTTTTTTTATAATAATAAAAAAATACAAGGAAAAATATGAGCCAATTTACACATTTGCATTTACATACAGAATATTCTTTACTTGATGGAGCAAATAAACTCAAAGAGCTAGCTAAAACGCTAAAAGCACAAGGTGCAACAAGTGTTGCTATGACTGATCATGGAAATATGTTTGGTGCTATTGATTTTTATAAAACAATGAGAGCTGAAGGAATTAAGCCTATTATAGGGCTTGAAGCATATTTACATAATCACGATGATTTAAGTGATAAAAGCTCAAGACAGCGTTTTCATCTTTGTTTATTTGCTAAAAATGAAATTGGTTATAAAAATTTGATGTATTTGAGCTCGCAAAGTTATATACATGGCTTGTATTATTACCCAAGGATTAATAAAAAGCTTTTAGAGGCTCATAGTGAGGGTTTGATTTGCTCTTCTGCGTGTTTGCAAGGTGAGGTTAATTGGCATTTAAATACCAAGAATGAAAGAAATATAAAATTTGGCGCAAAGGGTTATGAGGGTGCAAAAGAAGCAGCTTTATGGTATAAAAAGGTTTTTGGAGATGATTTTTACCTTGAAATTATGCGTCATGGTATTGATGATCAAAAATTTATTGATGATTCTATCATCAAACTTGCTAAAGATCTTGATATAAAAATTATTGCAACTAATGATACGCATTACACTTTTAAAGAAAGAGCGGCTGCTCATGAAGTATTTATGTGTATTGCTATGGGGGTTAAGCTTGATGATCCAGGGCGTTTAAGACATGAGGTGCATGAGTTTTATGTAAAAACGCCAGAGCAAATGAGCGAGCTTTTTGCTGATATTCCTGAAGCCATTGAAAATACTCAAGAAATAGCTAATAAATGCAATTTAGAATTAAAACTAGGCGATCCAACCCCACCAAATTTTAAATTTACCCGTGAATATGCAAAAAAATATAGTTTAAATCTAGCACAAGAAGATCAAGAATTTAGCTTTGATAATGATGATATAGTTTTTGAGTATCTTTGTAAAAAAGGCTTAGAAGAAAGACTTCAATTTATCGATGAGAGTAAGCACCAAGAGTATAAAGATAGGCTTGATTTAGAAATTAGTATTATTAAAAATATGAAATTTTCAGGTTATATGTTAATCGTTCATGATTTTATCGCCGCAGCTAAGGAAAAAGATATACCAGTTGGCCCAGGGCGTGGGAGTGCAGCGGGGAGTTTAGTTTCGTATTGTTTGAAAATTACAGATTTAGATCCTATACCTTATAATCTTCTTTTTGAGAGATTTTTAAATCCTGAGCGTGTATCAATGCCCGATATTGATGTGGATTTTTGTCAAGATAGAAGAGGGGAAGTGATTGATTATGTGATCGATAAATATGGAGCTGAAAAGGTTGCACAAGTCATTACCTTTGGTAAGCTTTTAGCAAAGGGAGTAATCCGTGATGTAGCTAGGGTTTGTGATATGAGCATACCTGATGCGGATGCTTTGGCAAAATTAGTTCCCGAAGAGCTAAAAATTACTTTAGAAAAAGCCTATGAGCAAGAACCAAAAATAGCTGAATTTGTAAATTCTCATCCAAAAGGGCGTCAAGTTTGGGATTTTGCTAAAGCACTAGAGGGTTTAAATAGAAACGCAGGTATGCACGCGGCCGGAGTTGTGATATCTAATGAAGCTTTGTGGAATAAAGCTCCGCTTTTTAGACAAAGCAAAAACGATGAGCGTCATTTGGTAACGCAGTATTCTAAAGAATATCTTGAAGATGTGGATTTAATTAAATTTGACTTTTTGGGTTTAAAAACCCTTACAGTAATTGATAATGCCATAAAACTAGTTAAAAAGCGTTATGGTAAAGATGTGATTTGGGAAAAGATTGATATGAATGATCCTAAGGTTTATAAAACTATACAAAGTGGTAATACCTTGGGTATTTTCCAAATAGAATCAGGCGGTATGCAAAGTTTGAATGCTAGGTTAAAGCCTGAAAGATTTGAAGATTTAATCGCGGTTTTAGCTTTATATAGACCGGGACCACTTGATAGTGGGATGGTGGATGATTTTATCGATATTAAACATGGTAGAAAGGCTGCTACTTATGCATTTGATGATTTAAAGCCTATACTTGAAAATACTTATGGGGTTATAGTTTATCAAGAGCAGGTTATGCAAATAGTGCAAAAAATTGGTGGTTTTTCTTTGGGTGGAGCTGATAATGTGCGTCGTGCTATGGGTAAGAAAAAAAGAGAAATTTTAGACAATCTTAAAGCAGAGTATTTAGAAGGAGCTAAAAAACAAGGCTATGATGAGAAAAAGGCTGATGATTTGTTTGAGCTTATTTTGAAATTTGCTGAATATGGTTTTAATAAATCTCACTCGGCTGCCTATGCGCTTATAACCTTTCAAACAGCGTATTTAAAAACTTATTATCCAAGTGAATTTATGGCTGCGCTTTTAACAAGCGAAGAAAGCAATGTGGATAAGGTCGCAAAATACATTGAAGAGATGAAAAGAATGAATATCAAGCTTTTGCCGCCAAATATCAATAAAGCTCAAAGAGAATTTAGTGCAACTAAGCTTGAAGATGGTTCTGAAGCTATTATTTATGGGCTTGGAGCGATTAAGAGTGTGGGAATTCCTGCGATAGAAAATATCATGACTATTCGCAAGGAAGAGGGCTTTAGTGATTTTGATGATTTTATAAGCTCTATTGATCCTACTAAGATTAATAAAAAAACTATAGAAAATTTAGCTAAATCAGGTGCTTTTGATGAGTTTGGTTATACTAGAAAATGTTTGGTGGATAATCTTGAGCTTATTTCAGAAACAAGTAGAAAAATAGCTGAAGTTAAAAGAAATTCTACTGCTTCTCTTTTTGGAGAAGAAGAAATAGCCGCAGATATCAAAGTAGGGCTTCATGATAGCAAAGTAGAATTTGAGTTAATGGAAAAACTAGGCTATGAAAAAGAAATCTTAGGAATTTATGTATCAGGCCATCCTTTGGATAAATTTGCAAGTCAAATAGAAGGTATAGATTATTTTAAAAGTATGGATTTTGAAACACTCAAAGGCGAGGGTGAGCTTTTGGTTGTAGGAAAGATTGAAGATTTTAAATCAATGATGAGTAAAAGTGGTAAAAGATATGCTAAGGCTGTGGTTTTAGACTTTTATTCTTCTTTTGATATGATTATTTTTGAAACTCAAGTAGAAAAAGTTGAAACACTTTTTAAAGAAAGCAAAGATGAAGCCTTTGCCTTTTTACTAAGATATAAAAACAATGACAATGACTTAAGCTTTAGTTTAAATGAAATTTATACACTAGAAGAAGCAAAAGAAAATGAGCTAAAATCTTTTAGTAAGAAAAAAAGCTTTGTAAAAAAAGAAAACAAAGAAGATTTTACACAAGATCCTATGAAATTTGAAGAAAATATCATAGAACTTGACATTAATAAGCTTAGTAAAGATATGGTGTATGAAATTTATGATCTAGCTAATACAAGACATAATCCAAAAGATGCTAATAATAAAAAGCTTGTGTTAAAAGTACTTGATATGGGTAGCTGCTTGCTTTATCATACAAATTTTGTTCTCTCGCAAGAAGCTATGGATGTGATAGCTCAAAAATGTAAAGGTTAAAATATAGACACTAAAAGTCCATTTTATATAGTATAATTATATCAATACAATATAAAAAGGATAAAAAATGGCTTTAGCGGTTGAGACTATTCAAGATTATACCATCCAAAAAGGTAAAAAATCTTTTTGGATGTGCTTTAACACTCCAAATAATGATTTTCATGTCAATAAAACAAAATATAGCGATTTGTTTGATAAAGACAAGACAGATTACAAAGCTAGAGATGAATTTTTAGCTTTTATGAAAGAAAATTTTCCAAAAACAAAACTAACTATGGTATTTGATACGGCTCCGGTGGGGTATTTGTTGTATCCTTATTTGGGTAGTCTTGCTGTTGATTGTGAGGAAAATGATGAGGTTTATAAGGCTATAAGCAAAAAATACGAAGATGAAAATTGCATGCCAAAATCCATGAATGCAGTTTTTTGGGAAATGAGCCTTGAAGTAGCCAAAGAGCTACATGAGGCTAGGAAATTTGATTATGAAAATTTTTAAAGGTAAAAAATGCAAATACAAACTTATATAAAAGAAGCTTTAGACAAAGCAGAGGTAATCATCATCACAGCTGGAGCTGGCATGGGAGTAGATAGTGGTTTGCCTGATTTTAGAGGAAAAGAAGGTTTTTTGGAGAGCTTATCCGCATTTGCAAAAACTAGGTATAGACTTTGAACGCATGGCTAATCCTACAAATTTTTATACAAACGCACAGCTTGCTTGGGCTTTTTATGGACATAGATTTAAATTATACAAAGATACTAAGCCACATAAAGGTTATGAAATACTTTTAAAACTTGCAAAAAGCAAACAAGATTATTATGTCGTTACGACTAATGTAGATGGACATTTTAAAAAGGCTGGTTTTGATGAGAATAAAATTTATGAATTTCATGGAAATATAAATTACTTGCAATGTTTTAATTATGCATGCGGTGATTTGATCTGGCAAATGCAAGAGGAATTAGATATAGATATGGAAAATTTCAAAGCCTTATCTTTGCCAAAATGCCCTAGATGTCAAGGTTTAGCAAGGCCAAATATCTTGATGTTTAATGATGGTAGTTTTAATGATAGCCGTTATTTTTTACAAAAGCAAAGTTATAAAAACTGGCTTAAACCCTTAGAGGATAAAAACATCTTGCTTATAGAGCTTGGAGCTGGTAAAGCTGTGCCTAGTATGCGTATGTTTAGTGAGGATTTTTGTAAAAAAAGCAAAGCTAGAACACTTTTAAGGATCAATCCAAATGAGTGTGATTTTCCAAAGTTTTTTAGAAATGGCATAGGGCTTAAGATGAAAGCTTTGGAAGCTTTGGAAATGATAGATAGCTTGATATAATAAGCTTAAAATTTAGAAAGGCTATAAATGATTGAAAAAGAAAACGAAGTAAAATCTTGCGTTGTGAGTTTGAAAGAGTTGGTGTGTGGAGATATAATTAATGGTAGTAATATTTTTGATAAAGCTTTTTCTTTAAACATACCTTATTATCAACGCCCTTATGCTTGGGGTATAGAGCAAGTTAAAATTCTTTTAAAAGATATAAGCGAACAAATAGATAAAAACCAAAAATATCTTTTAGGAAGTTTGATATTGCATAAGGGAAATACAGAAATAGTAGAAGGCCAACAACAGAAAGATAATGAATTTAATATAGTAGATGGCCAACAACGCCTTACCACCTTGGCTTTAATTTTAAGAGTTTTATGTAAATGTAATTTTTTAAATAATGTTAAATACTCTCATAATGAGTCAAAATACCATATCAAAGAAAATTACGAGTATATAAAAGCTTATTTTGAAAGTTATAGTGATAAAAAATGCGAGTTTTTAAATTTTCTTTTAGAGAATATAGAATTTATCTGCGTTTTAGCTCCAAGTGAAGATGATGCGTTTTTGTTTTTTGATAGTGCAAATTCAAAAGGAAAAGGCTTAAAATCATACGATCTTATAAAGGCTTTTCATTTGCATTCTTTAGAGAAAAATCAAGGTGGTATGCTAGGTTATTATGCAAGGAAATTTGAAAATCTTGCAAAAGATGAAAGGAAAATCACTATTTTATTTGATGAGCTTTTAGCACCTGCTAGAGCATGGTTAAAACATAAAAACATTAGAGTAGATAAAATTAAAACAGAACAAATATATGAAGAGTTTTGTAAAGAATTTTTTAGCGATAAATTCCTTTATAGTAAGGAAGGTTTAGGGGTTTTAAGTAGTTTTGCTAATGGGGTGGATTTTTTTGAGTATTTGTTTAAATACAATGAGCTTTTTGATAAATTATCAAATAATGCTTTATATCAAGAGTTAGATAAGATATGTGATATAGGATTTATTTATAATAAATACATTTATGCAATTGCTGTGATGATTTATTTTTCTAAATTTCCAAATGGCAATAGTGATTATTTTTTACTTTTAATTGCAAGAGCTGCTTTTAGCTTAAGAGTTTATGGCTTAAGTATTTCTAGAGCTACTCAAAATAATTATGCTTTGGAATTTTTAGAAAAAGTGTATTTTGTATCTTTTGAAGAAGAATTAGAGCAAAATTTACTTGATTTTATAGCTATAAAAAATGAAGAAGAAAGAAAATCATCACAAGAATTAGATGGTGGAAGAAGTGATTATGTAAAAATTGTTGAAAAATACTATCAAGGTAAAAATGCTCCATATAAAAACATCCCATCACATTATGTAAAAAATAAAAATAAAGGTATAAACAATGAGTAATAAAGCAAAAATCGAAAATATTAGTGGAGTAAAAGATATCTTTTTTGAAATTCCACCTTATCAAAGACTATATGAGTGGAATAAAGAGCAAATACAAACCTTACTTAATGATATAAAAACTAAATTTGATGAAAATAAGAAAGATGAAAATTACTTTATCGGTAATGTAGTGGTAAGTAAAAAATCTGTTAAAAAAGATCAGAAAGATGATGTTAAATATTTACTCATAGATGGCCAACAACGCTTAACAACTTTGTTTTTGATAGGATTTTATCTTTCTTATAATCAATCAAATAATCAATCAAATAATCAATCAAATAATCAATCAAATTGGAAAGAATTTATAATGCAAAGTGATAAACTTAGAATTTCTATGCCTATAAGAGAAAAAGAAGAAGAAGTTCTAAAAGAATTTGCTAAATTTTGTAAAGATAATCAAAATAATGTGAGAAAAAATGATATTTTTTTACAAGAAATTAAAAAATTTCCACAGGATATATGCCAAAACATACCACAAGCTTTAGAAATTATAGTAAATTGGTTTGAAGAAAATATCAAAGAAAATATCAAAGAAAATATCAAAGAAAATATCAAAGAATTTTCTGATTTTATTTATAACAATGTAAAATTTGTTTTTGTAGAATTAGCCCAAAATACTGACTTAAATCGCTTTTTTATCCGTATGAATAAGCGCGGCAAACAACTAGAAAAACATGAAATTTTAAAAGCAAGATTGCTTTCTAAAATTACTAATAAAGATGAAAAAACTCTAATTACTAATAAAGATGAAAAAACCCTTTATGCTCATATATGGGATATTTGCTCTCAAATGGATAGTTATATCTTTCAAAAAGCTAGTGATAGAGTGATTTCTAAATCAAATGAAAGTAGTGGAGATAATTATATAAATAATATCATACAACCTAAAAAATCATTTGACAAACCAAATCAAGATGAAGAAGAGCGGGAAAAATTTAAATCTATAGTAGATTTTCCTACTTTTTTATTGCATGTTTATAAGCTTACTTTTTTAGAAGAAAAGCAAAATGAAAATAATGATAAAAATTTTACCATAGACAAAAATAAGCTTTTAGAGATTATAAAAATAGAAGAAAAAGAAAGTAGAGAAAAAGCTAAAAAATTCATAGAAAATCTTTTAAAATATAGAATTTTATTTGATTATTTTGTTATTAAAAGTCAAGATGATATGGAAAATTCTTATAAGATTAGAAGATTAACTAAAAAATATAGTACATACACAATCAGCGAAGATTCTAATGCCATGCCTGATCTTGCTATAGTACAAAATTATCTACGCGTAGCAAGAAGTGGTATGTCTAATAATCATCATCACTGGCTTACTCCGTTTTTGAAATTTTTAGATAAATTATATAAAGAGATCAAATTTAACTTCTCATTTGATAAGTTAAGCGATGATGAAAATATAATCAATAAAATACAAATAAAAGATGGTGATATTAATTTTGATGATTTTATCACAAAGGATAAAAATGTTAATCAGAAAAATCTAATATCTTTTCTTGAAAATTTAGATACAGATTTAGCTAAAGAGCAATTGCAAGATAAAGTTAATGAAATTTTACAAGATTCACAAAAGAAAGATGATGAAAATTTTCAAATAGATAATTTTTTCAAAAAAGAAAAATGCATATTAGATCAAGGAACAGCGACTCCGCATTATTGGTTTTATCGTTTGGAGTATTATTTATGGAAGTATTCAGAAACAGATAAATTAAAAGAAACAGAATTAGATAAGAAAAAATTTAGCGATATTGCTAGCAGTTTCTATTTTAGAAATTTAAATTCCATAGAACATGTGCAAGCACAAAGTAAAGCACAAGAATGGAAAAATGACAAAGATAAAATAGATAATTTTGGAAATTTAGCTCTTATTAGCTCTAGTTTTAATTCATCTTTAAATAACCAAGATACACAAGATAAATATTTAGATTTGCAAAAATATATAAATAAAGATAGTGTTATATCTTTAAAACTTTGGTTAATTTATGCTTTAAGCAAAAAAGATCAGTCAAAATGGACTTTTGATAATGCACAAACACACAAAGAACAAATGTTAGGAATCTTAAAAAAATCGCTTAAAAGCAATTAAGATAAAGCCTAAGGCTTTATCTTTTCATAAATTTAGCAAGGACTTTATTTTTGCTTCTTATCTTACGAAAATACTCTTTTGATAAGATATCTTTTAAAATTTTAGCATTGTTGTAGCTTAGATTAGTTTTTCTTTGTATGTAAGAAATGGCTTTATTTGCTAAATTTTTCTCTCTTGATTTTTTTATCAAAGCCTTATCTAAAGTAGCTATTTTAGGCATGTTTTTGATAAATTTTAGATACTCTTCTTTGCTTTCAAAGGGAGAATCTTCAAAACTAAATGGAACCTGACTTGGTATTTTTTTCTTTTTCATTTTTTCCTCCATATTTTTAAAATGATATTCTAGCATAAAATATAGACAATATTAGTCTATAAAATTCTAATATAATTTCATTTTATAAAGGAAAATGATGAAAGATGTTAGGATTGTTATCGATGATGAATTTGATCATGTAAGAGATTTTCAAAATGGCTTTGCAGCGGTAAAAAAAGCTGGTAAGTATAGCTTTATAAATAGCAGTGGAGAATTAATTTGTGATTTTTTATATGATGAGGTTTTAAATTTTAGTCAAAATTTAGCAGGTGTTATGATAAATGACAAATGGGGTTTTATAGATACTAAAGCTAAAGTGGTGGTGGATCTTATATATGATGATGTTTGTAGTTTTGTAAATGATTATGCGCTTTTGCGACAAGGAAATGAAAATATCATCATAGATACTCAAGCAAATATCATTTTAAAGACTGAATATGATGGCATTATAAGACTTAGTGATAAGCTTTTTAAGATTAAAAAAGGCGATGTGTTTGCATTGATTGATCAGAATGGAAATTTTTTAAGTGATTTTGAGTTTTTAAGTATAAAAAGACTAAATGAAAAATTATTTTTATGCAAGCAAAAGATCAATGGCAAGTTTAAATGCGGAGTTTTAAATGAATTTGCAAAGCTTGTTTTAGAGGCTAAATTTGATGATATTAGCTTGATAAATGATGAGTATTTATTAGTGTTTGATGGGTTTTTGTATGGTTTGTTTGATGTAAATTTAAATTGTATTTTTGATCCTATGTATAAGGATGTGAAATTTATAGCCAAAGATATGATCAAAGTCAGGGTAGGGACTAAATATACTTTGGTAGATAAAAACAAAAATGAGCTTAGTAAGAATAGTTTTGATTTTATGAAGATTATTAATGATAAGCTTGTTTTGTTTTTAGAAAATTCTAAATTTGGTTTCATGGATCAAAATGGGATGTTAATTTGTGAAGCTAAATTTGATGAAGTTGGAGAATTTGTTGGTGGATTAGCTTGTGTAAAGATAGCTAATAAATACGGCTTTATATATAAAAATGCCAAAATCATCATCGATGTGATGTATGATGAGCTTAGGTTTTTTAGTGAGAATTTAGCAGCCTTTTGTGTAGCAGGAAAATGGGGTTTTATCAATACAAAAGGAAAAATCGCAATAGAAGCAAAATACGATGATGTAAGTAATTTTAGCGAAGGTTTAGCTGTAGTAAAAAAAGATGGTAAATACGGCTATATTAATAAAAAAGGAAAAATCATCATAGAAGCAAAATACGATGAGGCAAATAGCTTTAGCGAAGGTATAGCAAGTGTAAAAAAAGACAATAGATATTTTTTGATCAATCAAAATGATGAGATACTTTGTGAGCATGAGTATGAGTATATGTCTTGTTTTAGCTGTGGTTTGGCATTAGTTTTAACAAGTGATGGTTTTATTTATGTGGATAAAAATGCAAATATTGTTATAAAAGAGCATTTTGATGAGGCGTTTGATTTTAAAGAAGGTTTAGCACAAGTTTGTATAGATAATCAATGGGGTTTTATTAACACAAATGGAGAATTTGTGCTTGATTTGCAGTTTGAAAATGTAAATGATTTGGGCAATGGAATTTATGAGCTTAGTAAAAATGGACATAAATTTTACTTAGAATACAACGGAAAAATAACCCTTAATCCTTTTTCTCAAAGACAAATTGCATGTATAAGCAAGGATATAGGCTGGAAAATTTTAAGGTTGCTAGAGTCAAAAGAGTAAAGGAAAAATATGCGAGGAAATAATCTTAATGAAATGATAAGAATTTATGATAAATACATGTCTATTTATGGAGATAGTGGTGTGTTTAGACTAGATGATGATGATTTATTGTATGCAAGTGAAATTTTAAATAAAGGAGGATTTTTTTGCTATGATGAGAAAATAGTTGATAGAGAGTATGATTTGATGTGTTATTTTGCTGTGATATTTTTACCTAAAAATGATTTAGCAAAACACGCTATTAAAATTTTAAAAACTTTGGAGAAAAATAGAGTTGGAGAACGCATGAAATTTTGGTTTTGCGATGATGAAAATTACGCTAAAATAAAAATTATTAGTTTATATATGGAAAGGAAATAAATATGGAAAATTTTTTAGAACAATTTATGGAATTTAAGGAAAAAAACAAATCAAACTACAATCCTTTATTAAAGGTTTTGCCTGCTCATGATGAGGTGAATTTGCATAGTGGAATTTTAAAATCTTTACTTAATCCTAGTGAAAATCATAAACAAGGAAGGTTATTTTTAGATTTATTTTTAAAAGAGATAAGATTAAAAGATTGGTTTGGAGAAAGTGGTGATGTAAAAGTCTTAAAAGAATATAAAAATATAGATATTTATATACATAATGGCACCAAACACATTATACTAGAAAATAAAATTTGGGCGAAAGATCAAGACAAGCAAATTTCTAGGTATATAGAGATATTAAATAAAGAAGAAAATGTTTCTTATAAAGATATCAAAAATATTGAAAATATCGCGGTGATTTATCTTACTCCATATGGCGATAGAGATCCTAGTGAGAATAGTTTAAATGGTTGGAATATAGAAAATGTTGAAAATGAATTATTCTTAAAAAGAGGCAACGATAAAGTGTTATATAGACAAATTTCTTATGAGGAAGAAATTTTAACTTGGTTAAAAAAATCTCAAGAAAAGGTTAAAAATTTTTGCAATTTAAACCAAACTATAGAATTTTACAAAGATGCTATAAATAATGTCATAGGCAAAGGTAGTGATATAATAAGCTTTTTGCAAAAGGAAAGTAAAGTTGGTTTTGAACAATTGTTTAAAGATTTAGTTAATAATAAGTCAAAATTATTGCCAAAAATATCAATGTATGAAAGAGATTATATTATCAATAAGTTTTTAGAAGAAACTTGCAAAGAATTTAATGATTTTAGCATTGATAATGGCACAAACTATATTCAATTTATACTCAAACCAAAGAAATTAAGTAATAATGATGTATATTTTGCTTTTGCTTGGTTTGATACTACAAATTCTAAAAATTGGAAAAATTTTGGAATCAGACTTATAGGTGATATATCACAAGGAGATAGAGAAAAAATTCAAGAGAAAATACCTGAATTTAACGGATACACTTTATCTAATTATATAGTTTTTGATGAAAAATCTACAGCAGAAACAATACGAGATTTTATTAAAAAAAATAAAGAAAAAATCAAAGAATTAAATGAAAAATTAAACGGAGTAAAAAACAATGAGCACTCTTGATATTTTGCTAGAAAAATGGAATGATTTTCATAAAAACTTATGTAGAGAATTTGTTCATCATGAAGTTTTTAATAATCACAATATAATAGAAGCTTTAAAAGAAAGTGAAAATTATCATTGTGAAGTAAAAACCATAGATGAAGAGATAGTGTTAAATCCGCAAGCTAAAATTCATATTTTAAGTTTTAAGCTCAGTGATGATAGAAAACTAAAAATAATCAATCAGTTTTTAAAAAACAATAAATACACAGGATGTTATTATGATGTCTTTTATACAAATGAGGTAAATGTGTATGAGGTTTTAAAAATCGAATTTTAATCCATAGCTTTAAGCTATGGATTAAGCTTTTAAAATTTTTATCATGGTTAAATTTACAGCATTCTAGTAAGGCTTGGCGGAGAGCTTTTTTCATCTATATTTTGCATATCTTCAAAACTTTTCATAGCTTCGCTTTTATTATGGATTAAATTTAAATTTTTATAAGCTTGCTTTATATCAGGATTAAAGCTAGTAAAACTTTTTTATAAGACTTTTTTGCATTTTATAATAATCTTTATTTTTAAAAGGCTCCATAAGAACTTTGATATTTTTTTCTATATTTAACAAATGCTCGCAAACATTTTAAATCATATTTAGGTTTTTTAGTTTTAATTCTTCGCCTTTTTTAAGTAAAAATAAATTCGTATCAAGTTTTAGTATCTCATCATACTCAATCTCAATAACAATTTCTTCATTTTTATTTATCAAACCCCATTTTTCACCAAGCTTAACTTCAGCTAAGCCATCTTTAAACCCCAAAGCATTATCATATTTTGCTTCTATAGCTAAATTTCCTTTTTTATCTATAAATCCCCATTCTCCATTAAGCTCAACATTAGCTAAACCTTCATGAAAGCTATTGATATAATCATATTTTGCCTCTATAACTAAATTTCCTTTTTTATCTACAAAACCCCATTTTCCATTAAGTTTGACTTTTACTAATTCTTCTTTATGATAACTAATTTCATCATATTCGGTATTTATGATTATCTCCCCTTTTTCATCTATAAAACCATAGCCACATTTTCCAATAATCTTAACTATAGCTAAACCTTCACTAAATTTTCCAACATAATCATACTTTGTTTCTATAACTAAATTTCCTTGCTTATCTACAAATCCATATTTTCCATTAAGCTCAACTCTGCCTAAACCTTCTCTAAAATTATGAATA
The DNA here is from genome assembly GCF_025772105.1 of Campylobacter sp. IFREMER_LSEM_CL1846. NCBI lineage: Bacteria > Pseudomonadati > Campylobacterota > Epsilonproteobacteria > Campylobacterales > Campylobacteraceae > Campylobacter > Campylobacter sp. IFREMER_LSEM_CL1846. Next base: position 207,355 of record NZ_JAKMRM010000001.1, read on the forward strand.
TAATCATACTTTGCTTCTATAACCAAATTTCCTTGCTTGTCTATAAAGCCATATTTTCCATTAAGTTTAACTATAGCTAAACCTTCTCTAAAATCATTAATATCATCATACTTTGCTTCTATAACTAAATTTCCTTTTTTGTCTATAAAGCCATATTTTGTTTTTGTGCTACAAAATCCATATAAATCATCATTTAAGTGATAAATCTTGCCAGAGATTTTTTTAGTATATTTCCATTGATGTCAAATAAGATCGAATCTTCTTCAAAACTTGCATAATACATTTCATCTTTTTTTATAACACCACAATTTATTATTTTTTTATTAGCAAGATTTTTATCTAGTTTTAAAAGTGTTGTTTTCACATGTTTTCCTTTTTTGATTGATATAATATTTTATTATAATGTATTTTTATAGACTACTGCTGTCTAGTTTGATGATTTTTGCTTAGAGATTGATATAAAAACTCTAAGCAGTGGCTTTTAATATAGTTATTATTTTACAAGCTCTTCTAAATGTTTTAAAATTTTTACCATGGCTAAAGTATCAAGTTTGCAGTATTCTAGCAAGGCTTGGCGGCAAGCTTTTCTTTTGTTTTCATCCATATTTTGCATAGTTTCAAAACTTTTCATAGCTTCGCTTCCATTCTGGATTAAACCTAAATTTTTATAAGCTTGCTCCATATCAGGGATTAGAGCTGGTAAAACTTTTTTTATAGAATAACTCCCTTGCATTTTATAATGATAATAATCTTTATTTTTAAAAGGTATCATAAGATCTTCGATATTTTTTTCTATATTTAACAAATGCTCGCTAAATTCAGGAAAAATAAGTGCTAAATTTCTTATCACACCTTTTTCAAAACTAGCATTATAAGCTAGCACGCAAGCATCTTTTGGTATATCGTTGATCAAATTTTTTGCAAGCTCATATCTTGGATCTATCCCGCACTCGCTTAAAAATTCTTTATGTTCTAACTTGTTTTTATAGTCTATATGCAAAGAGTATTGAAAAGGTATTTGCATATAAGGTTTTACGCCTTTAAATTCAGGCACAGCTTGCATAAAAGTTTCAAAATCTAAATGATATATAGGATAAGTTAAAGTGTTTAAAAATTCTTTAATATTTTCTTTGTTTATGCGAATTTCTTTATTAAGTGAAGCTTTGATTTGGATTTGTTGATTTTCATTAAAGATAGATAGATCTTTTATATCTTTAAAATTGATTATATTTTTTTGATAGAGTTCAAATTTTTTATTTGCATTAAGCCTTGAAATGTTAAAAACATTCTCGTTTTCACATAAATTTCTTTGTTTAACCCAACAATACTCATATCCATCGCACTCATAAGGATCAAAACAATGTGTTCCTATGTCTATATTTGGCTCTTCATTTTTACTTAAAATTTCTTCAAAGTATTTTAAATTTTTTCTAACTTCTTCTTGGTTTTGGATAACTTTATCTGTGATGTCATTGAACTTAAAAAGTTGATTTATATCAAGAAAATCACCTCTATAGTATTCATTGTTTAAATGTATCAGGTTAACTTGTTTGATTTTATAATTTAAATTTGATAAAACATAATACTGCAAAGCACAATCATCTATATAAACATCTTTTAAAGATGTAGAGCTTTTTACTTCATTTATGATCAAACCATCTTTAGTATTTTGTAAAATATCTATCATGATCAAAATACCATCATAGCAAAAAGTAGCTTCGTAAATTACCTCTTGGTTATTTTCTAATAATTTCTTAGTTTGTTCGTATTTTTCATCAAAAGAACTGTCTTCAAACTCTATCTTTACTCCATTTGGAAAAAGCTCACAAGCTAGCTCGCCTACTTTGTTACCAGTTTTAAATTTATCTGAAGTATTCTCTGGGGTACTTAGTACTTCATCTTTGTAAGTTTTTAGCCATAAAGACTTAGCACATTGTGTGCCTCTTGTGTATCTTGATTTTGAAAAAAACATTATTTACCTTTTTTTGTTGTTTTATTTGAATTTTAGTCTATTTTTTTAAAATAGGCTAGAGTATTATTTCTTCAAAGGTTTATCTCACATTAGAGCATAAATTAGTCCGCTTGAAAAAAACAAAGCGTGCTAACGCATTTTGTTTTTCTTCTCTTCTTTGCGCTACGGTTTTAAGATTGCTTTTTCTCAAAACTGCAAAAATACTAAGTCCATACCATAATCCTAATGTTATTTTTAAAGGTAGTATTAAAATCATTAGTAATGGATTGTTACGATTATCTCTTAGTGTTGTGTATGCTATATATAATACAACGCATGCCCATATAAAAGCAATGACACCCATAATCATTAGCGCAGTATCTCTTTCTATTCGCATTAGAAATAATGTCATAAAGATTATAAAGGCTAAAGGCAATACAGCAAATAATCCAACACACAAGCTAAGATCTATTGTATTTCTATATATAACTACCTTGCCTTTTAATCCATAATACACAAGCACTGCAGCTATGATGATATATATTAAGATAGCTATGGTGATGATTATTGTATTGGTATAATCTTCTTGAGCTATTTTTGTGCTTGTATTGTTATCTATGGTTTTTTCTATTGTTATATCTTGTTGTGCTGTTGTATAATTTACTTCAGCATTAGTAAAAGTAAAGCATATACACATTAATATGCTTAAAATTAAAAATAGTTTTTTCATTTTATTCCTTTGTTTTTGATTTGTTATTTTAAATTTGATTTTTATTTTTTAACACCTCCATGACTTGATATTTTTATTTTACAATTGTAATTTATTTTAGTGGACTGTGTTTGTCTATTTTAAATTTTTTATTTTGGTATAATTAACAATGCAAAAATTAAGTTATAATTATAAAAATCAAAACTAAGGAAAACTATGAGTGATTTAAAAACTAGTTTAAATGCAATTAAAGATAAAAATTTTGGTTATTTTTTTGATAAAGATAAATGCTATATTTATCATACTAAATTTGGTAGGGAGAGAAAAGAAGAGATTTTAAAAAATGAAGATATTAAAACAAAATTTGAAAAATTAACCAAAAACATTTATAAAGAAAATGGTGATACATTTGGTACATTAAAAAAAGCTTTTAAGGAATATTTACAATATTTTGGTGATAAAGATACTATTCATATTAAATTTTATGAAAATGGAAAATTTTTACGAACAAAAAGCGAAATTGTGAATAAATTTAGCGAAACATTTGGTAAAAAAATAGACAAGATAGATTTCAATCAAGGTAATTTTAAAAAAGGTATTTTTGAAAAATGGTGGGACAAAAGTATAAATAGTGCTAGAATGCAAGGTAATGCTACAAATTTATTAAAAGATGAAACAAAATTAGTTGAGAATCTTAAAACAATAAACAAAGCAGCAAATGATAGTAGCAATTTAACAGAACTATTTGAAAAACTTAAAAAAGTAGAAGGTATGAAAGCTACTGCTAGAGAATTAGCATATTTTTTACAATTTGATAAAGATAAATTTCCACTTGCAAATGATGCTATGATAAATATGGCTAAATATATCTTTGAAATGCTAAATGAAGATTCAAAAAAGAAGCTTGAAGATATAAAAAAAGAGACAACTAAAACTAGAAATGAAGAAATATACTTTAACTTTGTTTTGGATGAACTTAAAATAAATGAAAATTCATATAATCTTCCAAAATACTATATTTTAGATCAATTTTTAAATTTGATTGATAAGATAAAAAAATCTGATTTGGCTTTGATTGCAAAAGAAAAATTAGCTGAAAATGATTTAGATCAAAGTGCGTATTATAAACTTTACAAAGCAGCTTATGATTTTGCAAATTTATGTGGCAAAGCAGATATAAAAAGCAATGATTTAGAAGGCTTTAAAAAGCTTTTAAAAACGCATAAAAACATCATTTTTCATGGAATTCCTGGAACTGGAAAAACCTACACTATAGTAAATAATGTAAAAAATATCATTAAAAATGAAAATCAAATGCTCATTACTCAATTTCACCCAAGTTTTTCTTATGAGGATTTTATAGAAGGTATTAAACCTGCAGGGATTGAAAATGGACAATTAAAACTTGAGCTTAAAAATGGAATTTTTAGAGAATTTTGTGATAAAGCAAAAGAAGAAGAAAAAGGATTTTTGGAAAAACTCGAAAAAGGAAATTTTAATGAAGCTCTAAGTGATCATGGGTATTTTTTCATAGCTGATGAGATTAACCGTGCGGAATTATCTAGGGTTTTTGGAGAATTACTTTATGCGCTTGAGTATAGAGGAGAAAAAGGTAAGATAAAAACACAATATGCCTCTATGAGAGATGATGAGGATTTTTATGTGCCTGAAAATGTATTTTTCTTAGGAACTATGAATGATTTAGATAAAAGTATAGATAGTTTTGACTTAGCGCTTAGAAGACGCTTTATATGGCAAGAAATGGAGTGTGATTATAATGTAATAAGAGATGAAATTTATGCAAATAATATTGAAGAATACACACAAGCTTGTCAAAAATTAAACAAAAAAATTAGTAAAGATATAGGTGAAAAATATCAACTTGGACATTCTTATTTTCTAAAAGTTGAATTTAAAAATGATGAGATTAAAGATAGTGATATGAAAAAACTTTTTAGCAACCGCTTTGAAGCGCTTATAAAAGAGTATTTAAGAAGCGAATATAATGAAAAAGAAATACAAACACACTTGGATAATTTAAAAAAACTTTTTGTTATAGAAAAAAACGATGATAAAAATAAATGATAATAGCTTTATAGAAATAGATCAAAAATCTTCAAGAATACAAGATTTTGATTTGTATTTTGAAGATTTTATAAAAAATGGAAATTTCTTTTCTTTTTTCAATGATGATGAAAAAATTTTAAGCAAAAATACTAAAAATCCTATCATTTCATTACGAACGATTGAAGAAAACAAAAAACAAATCACTAGTGGAAATTATATAGGAAAAATTTCTTATAATGGTTTGGAAGTTGAGATAAATTCCAGGTTTGGCAAGAAGTTTTTAGAAAGAATGCTAAATTATGCTAATGATGTATTTGTTGATGATGTGAGTATTTATCAAGATGTAAAAAAGGAAAGCAATATAAGTGAGTTTATACTTTTTTATATCTTTGTGCAAAAACTTGAAAAAAGTTTTTTGATAGGTTTGCCTAAAAATTATCAAAGTAAAAAATACAACGATTTGCGCTTTAAGGGAAATATCGATATGGTTGAATTTATAAAACACAATATCCCTTTAAAAGCAAAGGTTGCTACAAAAACAAGAGAGCAAATAGAGGATGTGCATATTATTAATGTATTATATAAAGCATTAGAAGTCATAGAAAAGAAAAATTCAGGCTTTTTAAAAAATGTAAAGCATATAAAAACCTATTTAGTGCAAAATAAAAGCGAGCATTGTTTTATAAAAGAAAGTTTAAACAAAGCCTTTTCTAGCAAAGCCTTGAGAAATCAAAACTATCAAAACTACAAAGAGCTTTTAAAATACGCAAAAATGATCATAGAAAGTCAAAATTTCACTAGTAAAAATAAAAATGATCAAAAAAGTTATGGTTTTATCGTTAATATAGCAGAGCTTTTTGAAATTTATATAAGCAAACTTTTAAGAAAAAATTTTGAAGAATATATGGTTGATTCTCCAAAGCTTGAAATTTATAAAAATAGCTTTTATAAACGCTATATAATACCTGATATTGTTTTGTCTAAAGATGATACATACATGGTTTTTGATACTAAATATAAAAGAATGAAAATGGAAGGTAGAAGCCAAAATGGCATGGGAGATTTAGACAGAAATGATTTGTTTCAAATTCATACTTATATGGGGTATTATCAAAAGATAGGCAAGGTGCTTTTAGGTGGACTTTTATATCCTATGCAAGAATTTGAAAAAGAAAAATGCCATAGTGAAAATTCTATCCTTTCAGATGAGTATAAATTTATAATTGATGGAATTTTTCTTGAAGATAGTCAAGATAAAGAAATCACTCTTGAGTATATTACCCAAAAAGAAGCGCAATTTATAGAAAGGATCAAAGAGCTACTAAAACAATCATTTTAGTAGCTTAGTAAAAGAAACCTTCTTTCTATATCCTCGTGAGCGATAGAGTTTATTTCTAGTTTATAGGGTTTAAAATTTTTCGTGCTAATATTAGCAAATAAAATATCCAAACTCACATCTAAAAGTTTTTTTAAACCTTTTGAAAAATCATAATCTTTTAAATAAAAATTATTTCTTATCAAATTTTCATTTTGTTTTATAATTTCTAGCAATTCTTGCTCTTTAATATAAAATAACCCTTCTATAAGCATGTTTTGATAAGGTGAGATGTCGTTGATGTTTAGCATTTTTTTATCTATCCAGCCATTTTTAGGAAAGGCATATGCGCTTGCAAGATGATAGAGTTTGCTTTTTGTGTTTGTTTTTTTTAATTTATAGTGTATTTTTGCATTATGTTTTATAAAATCAACAACATAAAAATGTTTAAAATCCGCATAATTTTGACTTAAAAAATTTTCAAAAGACAAAAGTTTGCTTTGAGTATTTACATCTAAAAAATATCCATTTTCTAAATGATAACTTTGGCTTAGTAGTTGTATATTTTCTGTGTTTTGAATTTGTGTTTGGAAATTAAACTCATCATTGTTTGTTTCATACAATGCTTTAATGTGTTCTTTTGCTTTTATATCATTAAATCCAAACATAAAGCTTTTGTGTAATGTTCCTTGAAGTGTTATGTTCATAGTTTTATCCTTTTTATAAAAATCCCATATTGATTTTTTCATCATCTGATTTGAGTTTTGATTCTTTTTCTAATTTTTCTAAAAACTCATCGGCGTTTTTGATTTTAAAAATTTTATTTTGTCTAAGAATTAGTGCAAAATCGCCCAAACAAATATTTTGAAGCCTTAAGAGTCTTTTTGCAATTTGCTTTTTATCAAAGCTTAAATTTAATTCTTTAGCAAAAAATTCAAAAGCATTTAAAAGTTTTTCTTGCTTTAGTGCTTGAAATTCTATCTTTAGATCAAATCTTCTTATGCTAGCTTTATCAAGGTTTTGTAGGTAGTTTGTAGAAGCTATGAAAATACCTTCAAAATTTTCCATTTGCATAAGCATTTCATTGACTAAGCTTTTTTCCCAGCTTTTATTTGCTTCGTCTCTACTATAAATTAACGCATCGATTTCATCAAGCTGCAAGATAGCATTATCATTAGCAGCTTTTTTGAAAATGTTTGCGATATTTTTTTCATTATTGCCCACAAAAGGATCTAAAATATCGCTAAGTTTATAAGAATGTAAAGTTTTATTTAAAACATTGGCTAGTTCTTTGACAAACTCGCTTTTTCCACTACCTGCTATGCCATAGCTTAAAATTCTCAAACTTGAATTTTTATCGATATTGTTTATTAGTTCTTGTAAATTTAAATCACATTCTATCAAGCTTAAATCGTATTTTTTGTCTTTTTTTGGCATTGAAATGTCCTGAAGTGATCTTGCTTTTAAATTTTCATTGATCAATCTTACAAATACTTCTTGGCTTTTGCCTTTAAAGATCTTAGCATTATTTGCACATTTTAAAATAACCCCTTGAGAAAGTTCAGGATGAGAAGCTATATTTTCTATAATGGCTTCATCTATTTTTATATTTTTCTTATTGAATAACTTTTTTATATTTTGAATTTTCTTTTCTTTAGGCATACTTTCAAGCTCTAAAATCACATCAAAACGCCTCAAATACGCCTCATCCATGTCTTTAGAATTTGATAAAAACACACAAACGCCATTTTCTTCATCTAAGATTTTATTGATTTTTAATTTTTCTTTTAAAGAATCATAGCAAAGGCTATCTTTACACTCATCAAAGACTATTATTTGCTTTTTTGGATTGAGTATCTTTTTAAGTGCGTAAAAATTTGAAATTCTACTTGATTTTTTATCATTTTCACAATCTTTAACGCACAATGCTTCTTTTCCAAGCTCTTTAGCTATGAGTGCGCTAAGCTCGTTTTTGCCCACACCTGCTTTTCCATATATAAAAATATTCCCCTTTTGGCGTTTTTTTTAAAAAAGTAATGATAGTATTTAATTCTTCTTGTATATAGTCAAAATCACTCAAATTTAGTCTAGTTTTAGGTAAAAAATAAGAAAACTCACCCATAAGTGTAGTTTTGCTAATATCTTGAGTGAAAATGCTTTCAAAATTATTTACATCTATACCAAAGGCATCACTATCATAATAGCACAAGGCATCTAGTTTAAAAAGCATAGAATCATCACTTAAGGCTTTATTGACATCTTTTGAAGTGTGGTTGAAAATTTTTTCTATGATTTTTTTGCCTAAAGCAGTGCTATAACCTTGGTGTAAAGCAAATCTACCTTTGTTTGCATAGTAAAAAAATGCAAACACATCACATTCTGCTTGAGTAAAATTTAAGTATTTTTTAAGATAACTTAGATTTTTCTTTAAAAAGCTAGGATAGATAAATTTGGAGTATTGTTTGTAGATAAAACTAGGGATTTTATTATCTTTTTCTAGTATTTCCTCAAATTCGCTGTAAAAATCTTTTTTGATTTGCTTGTTGTTTGAGAGCATTTGTGCGTGTAGTGAGATGACTTTTACATTATGTGAGTAATAATCAAAATCCGCAATGTGAGTAAGAGTAGAAGTATTTGTTTGCATTATAAACCTTTAAACTAAGATATATAATGTAATTATAAACAAAATAACTAGACTTTAGTTGTCTAGTTATGAGAATTATTTGGTGTTTTTTCTAATAATGCACTATAAAATTTTTTGATACTCTCGCTAAAATAATCTTTAAAGTCACTAGTACTTATCATATCGCTTTTTGCATTATTGCAAATACAGCAGGCTAAAACACAATTTTCTTCATTGTAGCCTTTATCTGGATCTAATCTTTCGATTTGCAATTTACCATTGAAGGCACGCTTTTTGGAATTTATAGGTTTGCTATCTCCAAATAAATTATTTAGATCACTTTGTGCTATTTCGCAGTAATAACATTTTTTTTCTTGTTTTTTATACCATGATATAAAATTATCAATTCCGTTGAATGGTTCTTTAATGTTATTTTTATTTTTTAGAGAATTGTATTTACTTCTTAGGTTGCAATCATTTTCAATTTCTTGCATTTTTTGGTAAAGTTTATCGTATTTTTCATTATCAAATTCTCCATACAACTCATTTAACTTAAAAACTATATAGTCTTTAAGTAACTTATGCTTTTTCTTTAGTTCGCTCTTTACTTCTTTTTCATCAAAATTTTTAAGTTCGTTTATCGCTTTATCCCATTCTGATAAAGCACTTTTTAGATAAAGCTCTTCAAATTTTTCTTCTAATGTTTGATTTTCCATTTTAATCCTTTAAATAAATTTAATCATTGTAAAATATTAGCACTAATGCAATGCAAGGCTCCACCTTTTTTGATAATAGGTTTTAGATGTATACCTATGATTTGTTTATTTTTATAGATATTTTGCAAAATGCTTAAAACCCTCTCATCCTCATCTATATCATAAGTTGGCACAAAAATCACCTTATCAAACTCTAAAAAATTTAAATACGCACCCCATTTGTATTTTTGCATAAATTCTTTAGAATAGCTCATTTTTGTAACTTTAAAATTTTTTAAAGCGGTGTTTAATTTCTCAAAAAATTGCACATTTTCTAAAGAAAAATCATTGATTAACACATGATCTTTACTTATAAATCTTACCATACTATCACTATGTGCGTATCTATCATAAGCTAGTCTTGGTAAAAAGACTATGTGTTTTAAATTTAGGCTTTGTTTTAAAGTATGGATAATGCTTTCCTTGCTAAGTGTTGGATTTTGGCTAAAAATTTTCTCACACATAAAGGCAACATCATGTTTTCTTATGAAATTACCTCCATCAAGGATTAAATTTAAGTGATTTTTTAGAGGTTTTATAGTGGTTTTTAAATGCGGATAATTTCTAAGATAATCAGGATCATAAATATAGCTTGTCGCCGTATTTTCATACACTAAAGGCATGAAACCTCTTAACCATATATCATTACTTGGAATTTCTTTAAAAGTGATGTTAAATTTAGTAAAATTTCGCACAAGATTTTGATAAATTCTTTTATGTTTTGATGATAAAAGTGTAGAAATGGCTATCATTCATCGCTCTTTTGCATGCTTAAAACTAACAACTCATCATCATAAATAATGTCATATTGTAAGATATATCCCCAAAGCTTTAATTTGCCTTGTGAATTTTCATAATGCTTTATAGCAAGTTCTTTGAGCTTTTGCATGATTTGCGTTTTATCAAGATAGAGCATATCATTGCTAATAGGAAAATTAAGCACGCGCAAATGAGATAAAAACATCAAAGTATGCAAAGGCTCGCTTTTACGTTTAAAATTTGTTTTTATGATGGCTTTTGTTTCTTGTAATTTTATGTGTTTATCTTTTAATAAAATACTTTGTTCTAAAATTGAATTTAAAATTTCTTTATCTAAGATAAAATCAAATTTTTGTATAAATTCTAAAGAGGAATTTACCATATCATAATGTCCTTTTAAAAGCCATTCTTGTATGCTTTCGCATTTTAAAAACAAAGTTTTTGTTTTAGTAAATTTTTCTACATTGTTATAGCCAAATTTCTTTGCAAGTAAAGTCTCATCGGTGTGAGTTAGGATGTGTTTCATGGTTTGAAGCATTTTTAATCCTTTTTTGAATGATTTGAAAAATCATAGCTAAAAAAGCAGACAATGGTAGTCTATATTTTTGTAGTATAATTGTGAAAATTATTTTAAAGGCATTGTGAATGAAAAATTTTATTGAAGAATTATTAAGTGTTAATGATAAATTTGAAGAAAATACCAAAAAAGGCATGAGTGATATAAATATTTTTGAAGCTTTGGGAGTTGAGTATAAAGAAAATTATCATTCTAAATTTATAGCTTATTTGTTCGATCCGCATGGTGATCATTATCAAGAGTTTTTTGCAAATGAGTTTCTAAAAAAGCTTGGAAGATATACAAAGGCTGGTAAATTTAAAAATCTTACAGCTCATGACATAGAAAGAGTAGAAACAGAAGCTTGTGTAAAAGATAATAGAAGGATCGATATACTTATAAGTTTAAAAGATAAAAGATATATCATCATAGAAAATAAACTTTATGCAAAAGATCAGCCAAATCAACTCAAAGACTACATAAAATACATAAGAGAAAAAGGTAAAAACATAGATGATTTTCATGAAAATATACTTACTATTTATTTGCATAAAAATGAAGAAGCCGAGCCTAGTAAGTATAGCTTAGGCACAAGAAATGGATTTAAAATAAATGATGATCTTATATATGATGGCTATGATAAAAAAATGAGTTATTATTTAAAATTAGATTATAAATGGATAAAAGAGTGGATTAATGCTTGTATAGGTGTGTGTGAGAATAAAGTTAAAAACAATGAAATTGATAAAAAATTTAAAAATGATATGCAAAATGTGATTTTTACTTTAAATCAGTATAAAAACATTTTAGAATGGTATGTAACAGATGAATATGTAGCTAGGGATTATGTATTAAATTTTCTAAAAGAAAGTAAAGAAAATTTAAAAAATACTAAGGCTTTGTATAGATATACTAAAAATAAAAGTGATTTTAAAGATGTGGATAATGATAAATATAAAAAAGCAAAAGAAATAGTAAGAGAGAAATGGGATGAAATTTGTGAAGAATTAGTAAATGATTTTTTTAATGAGCTTGAAAAAGAATTTGAAAAAGAACGAACTATATGTGATGAAAAATGGTTTGGATATAAGCTTGATGAGAAAAGAGTTAATTACGATTGGTTTGATTTTTATCCAAAAATTTATGAAGATGATAATGATGTGTGGCCTAGTGTGGGTGTTTTTTTTGGAAAAGGTGATTATGATAATTTTGGATTGACTTTTAAAATTAATTGTAATGAAGAGGATGAAAAATATAAAGAATTCTTTCAAAACTCAAATATAAGAAATGATAATATCCGCAGAAGTGGTGATCATTATTACTATGATGTATTTGAAAATTTTAACTTTAAAGAAAAATATGCTTTTGCGTATTGGCTAATAAATAATCATGGCAATTGGATGACAGAATTTTCCAAAATTTTAGAAGAGTTTTTAAATAAAGAAACTATAAAAAGCGCTTTAGAAAATATAAACAATGAATTAAAACCAAACAAATAAGCAATCATTTGCTTATTTGATCAAGGTATTCTCCAACTACTTCTTTGACTTTATTTGCTATGAAATCAGGTTCTAAAACCTTTACATAAGGTATGTAATAATACACTAAAGGTAAAATTTCCATTTCATGAGTTATCTCAAGCTCTATTTCTATGGAGCCATCTTTGTCTTTGCCGGTGATGATTTGTGAATTTAGAGGTTTTCTTTCAAAGTATTTTCGCACAGGTTCTTCTACTAAAAGCCTTACCGTAAAAGGCTTATCAAGGCTAAACCATATAGAATTTACTCTTTGAAGTTTTACTTCTAAACTCTCATCGGTTTGAAAATGCTCTTGGGTTAGGGTGATGTTTTGGATATTTTTTAAATAAAATTTTTTGAAAATATCACGTTTTTTCATATCAAAAGCAAGCAAATACCAAAAGCCACTAAAAAAAGCTAGTTTTAAAGGTTTTACTTGGAAAAGTTTATTTTCATATTTAAAGACAATTTGTGTTTTGGTGTTGATGGCTTGTTCAAGAATTTGAAAATTGCTTAAGTCTTTTTCTTCTAGCTTTTCTGCATCTAGGCTAGTATGGATGGGGTTAGAGATATTTTGAGAAAGTTTAGAAAGTAGGGGATGAGCCTTAGCATAAAAGCTGTTTCCAGCACTTTTTGCCATGGTATCAAGCACTTCAAGGATTATTTTTTCATCATCTTGCTCTTGAATGTCTTTGCTTGTATCGATACGCCATTTTCTTCCATTTTTAATAAGCCCTATAGGCTCAAAAACCCCTTGCATATCTCTTTTTATGGTTTTAGCGCTTACATTGAGTTCTTGGGCTAGCTCTTTTATGGTTATGCCATTTTCAGACTTTACTAATTTTTCATATAAAACTTCAAGGCGTGTTAGTTTGGAATTTGCAATGTATTTTTTAAGATCTTTCATGATTTTTCTCTAAATTTTTTTAAAATATTAACAACAATTGCTTTATAAACAAATAAAGTCTAGTTTATAAACGCTGCAAGACTTATAGTTTGGAAATGAAAGTTTATTTAGAAAATAATATTTGAGAGTAAAAGATGATAAATATATAATTATTAGAATACAAAAGGTTGTATTTTACTAGGTTTAACTAAGAGCGATGAAAGTATAGGACAAAGCAGACAAGCTTGTAAAAAATTATATGATTTGCTATATTAACAAGATTTATCAAATATAAAATTAGAAATCACAAATAAATTTTAGAAAGGAGATAAAAATTTAAGTAGGCCAAAGGTGGTATTCTAGCTCCCCTTTTAAAGGGGAAATCAAAGCTAATAAGCCTTGACTATAATTATACAAAGTAGTATAATTATTACTAGAATTTTATGGTTCAATTTAATCACCACCTAACTGAGTGTTGATTAACACCAAAGGTGGCCACCTTTGGTGTTCCACCCTTTGAAATTATACTCAAATCTTACTTAAACTTCTAAAACAAGAAATGATAAATCTTTTATTTAACAATACAAAGCTTTATATTGCTTTAGCCTTAATGCTTATACTTAATGTGTTTTTATATCTTAAGCTAGATAGCACTCAAGCAAAATTAGAAAAAAGTCAAAGTGATTTAAATTTAGCTTTGGGTGTAAATAATGAACTCACAAGGATTACTAGAGAGCTTAAAATAAGACACGAACAAGAGCCTAAAAGCACTCTTTTATGCAAATACTCAAAAAAGTCAAATCAAAGCAAGGGTTGATGATGTTAAAAACTATATATCCAAAAGCAATGAAACTAACACTACTAAGCTTTTTAATACTATGCTTGATAGGCTGTGGGAGCAAAACACAAGTACTAACCAAAATACAAATTCAAAAAGTGCAAATACCAAATGAGCTTTTAGAATTTGATAGAGCGCATAAACCTATAGTGCAAGATGAAAAAGATATATTAAAAGCTTATAGTGAGCTTTTTTATCACTATAAGCAATGTGAGATCAATATGGATAAAATTAATGAGTTAAGTGAGTGATTTTATCTGCTAATTTTTTGAGTTTCACAATATACTACTTTATTTTGGATTTCTAGTATATGCTGTGACAACATATCGTTTATTGAAATTACCATTCCAAAAGCTTAGATAATCTAGCGATAGATTCTAACAATGATAGTTTTAATGATACTTGTAATTCTTCAATACCACCTGCAAACAATTGTGTTAAAAGTAGGAAGGTATGTCCATTTAATGAAGAAAGAGAATGTGTTTTAACAGATAATAAGTATCAATGTTCTCCGTTTCCTTGCATAGAAGGTGCTAGCGATATTGAAGATGATGATACTCAAGTTGGTATTAATGATGAAAATAATAATGGTTGGGAAGATGATGGTTCTTGTGGAGGACAAATTTTTATCTTTAATGGAAAAGATAATAGATGTCGCTCTAAAGACAAATTTTTGGTTTAACTGGGGGTGGTTGCTGTGATAAAGATAAAGTATTTATAGGGCTTGTACCTTGTAAAGAAGATGAAAAAAAGCTAGCAAAACTCAATAAGCAAAATAGATGTGTAGAAGTTGGTGAATATTGCTCTAAAAAAATTAAATTCATAGGTTGTATTCAGCATAAAAAAACACACTGTTGTTTTAATTCAAAATTAGCAAGAATATTTAATGAGCAAGGACGCCCACAAATTAAAAGAGGTTGGGGTTCTCCAAAAAGTCCTGATTGTAGAGGATTTACTCCAGAAGAATTTCAAAAGTTAGATTTTAGTGAAATAGATTTAAGTGATTTTATTGCTGATATTGTTGGAAGTATTGATGTGGATAAAATACAAGCTGATTCTATAAAAATACAAGAAAAGATTGAAAGCAATCTTGAGAATTTAACAAGAAAACCTACTAATTAAAAAGAAAAATAAAACTATAGAAAGGAGATAGAGTTTAGTTAAAAGTTTGTTTGGTACCGCAGGTAGCTCACTCTAGTTGCCCCAAAAAGGGGCTTGGTTAATATATCTTGACTATAAATAGGCAAAGTAGTATAATAACCACTAAAATGAGCTTTACGAACCTCATTGAGTTACCTCCTTTCAGGGGTTTCACAATTTAGCCGTAGGGGGTCAGCCTGCGGCTTAAACCCTTAATATAATTATATCAAACAAACTCTTTAACTTCTTTAATACAATTGATGAAAAGATTTTACATTTTATTCCTTAGTGCTTTAATTTTTGCACCTTCTTTATTATTTGGTGCTACAAATATAGATGATAATCATATTATCTTTACTTGGGGCTATGGTGAAGTAGCAAATGATATTTTACAAGTTATAAAAGATGTTATATCTTTGCTTCAATTAACTAATAAAAGTAAAGAATCTTTTC
Organism: Campylobacter sp. IFREMER_LSEM_CL1846; assembly: GCF_025772105.1. NCBI lineage: Bacteria > Pseudomonadati > Campylobacterota > Epsilonproteobacteria > Campylobacterales > Campylobacteraceae > Campylobacter > Campylobacter sp. IFREMER_LSEM_CL1846. The sequence continues at coordinate 222,924 of NZ_JAKMRM010000001.1, forward strand.
ATATCAATATCTTAATCAATAGTGATACACTTTATAAAAATCCTTTATTGCAATATAATATAAATAGAACAATTTCTAAAGATGAAAATATCATTTATGCTTTAAAAAATACTTCTAGTATAAATCAAGCTTTTAAAAACTTAAAAGAATTACAAGAAGTATTATTAAAAGAAAATATATTTTTAAATTTTATAGACTTAAATAGTAAAGAAAGTCTTTTAAGTTTTTATAATCAAATATTAAGTAATCATCATCTTAAAGATTATTTTTATATAAAAAATAATCAATTTTTTATTAAAGAAGATATAAAAAATAAAATTGTATTTCACAATATCAATTCTTCTTCTATTATAAGTAATTATCTTAGCTTGTTAAATGATTTTAATACTTTAAGCAAGATAGAACTTATAAATATATTAGAAAGTTTAAGTTTATACAATCTTTCAACTTTAATGCAAGATATACAAAAAAGATACTTAAAACTAGAATATAACTTAAAAAGCTTTGATAAAGATAGTATCTTTTTATCTAATATGATTATGAATGTGAGGTTGAAGTAGGTAAATGATAGATTTAGCAGGTGTGATTTGTTAATGAAAATAAAAACTCTTTTTTAATATTTTGAATATAATTTGCCAAAAAAACACTTGGGAGTAAAAAACAAATGGTGCCCGAGGTCGCCATGTAATTTGCTAACCAAACCCCTAAATATCCATACTTTAATGAAATATTTTTTCATTTGCACATACTTTTGCACATACTTTGTATTTTATTGTAAAAATGTGTAAAAAAGTGATATTGTTTTGCTAAATAGGTGATATATTAAATTTTTAGAGTGTGAATTTCAAGGAAAGAATATTGTGTATTTAAATTCTAACAAAGAAAAATACTGCCTAACTAATGAAGAGTAAGTGTTTAAATATATTCAAGAAACAATTTCAAAAATAGAATATTTGCTATTATATGAATTGCTAAAGTAGGTTAAATCTCATTTTAAAGATTTACCCCCCCCCTTTTTTTTTTGATACAACTTTAGCTATTTTTTCAATGGAAAATAATACATAACAAGATACACCCATAGAGTCTATCTTCTTATTTTTTGTTAATCTATCTAGTGTCGGAGTTGATACTCCAAGAATACTTGCGCACTCTTTTTTACTTAAAGTCATTTTTTTATACTTCTCAAACAAAAATTCTTTTGTTTCTAAATAGTTTTCATTCATGCTGATTCTCCTTTTTTTGACAATCAATCATGTGTTTATTATAACACTATTTTTATGCTAGTAAGAATTATTCTATAACTTAATACTCTTATATGCTTTTAAAATCAAATTTATAAAATATACTTAATATACTTAATATAAATCAGTCTAAAACTAAACTTTGTTTATTTTTATAGTATATATACTTAATTTAAATCTTAGCCACCTTTCATCTTCCATTAAACATTCTATATATTATTTTACCTATTACATAATTTATAAAAATACATAAACTATAATTAAATATATTTTTTTAATAAGTAATTTTAAGATTATAACAACTATTATCAAATTTATATAAAAACACTAT